>BQJX01000267.1 GCA_021604925.1 Gemmatimonadota bacterium | reverse complement strand
CGTGGTCGTGGACGTGGGCATCAACCGGATCGACGACCCCGCTTCCGAAACCGGCTCGCGACTCGTGGGCGACGTGGACTACGACGCCGCAGCCCAGGTGGCCTCGTGGATCACGCCGGTGCCGGGGGGAGTGGGGCCCATGACCATTGCCATGTTGATGATGAACACGGTGCAGGCAGCGGAGGCCTATGCGGGAGCGCACGATCTCGTCGTCGGATGAGCCCGTCTACACCGTCACCGAGCTGACCCGCCGGATCAAGCGGAGCTTGGAACGGGACTGGGCCGCGGTGTGGGTAGAGGGAGAGCTGTCGAACGCGCGACCGCACTCGTCCGGACATCTCTACTTTACGGTGAAGGACGAGCGCGCGGCGCTGAAGGGCGTCATGTTCCGCAGCCGCGCGCGGACGCTTCGCTTTGAACCGCAGGACGGGCAGAAGGTGCGCGTCTGCGGCGCGATCACCGTGTACGAACCGCAGGGGACCTACCAGATCAACGCGCTGCGGATGGAACCCGTGGGCGTGGGGGATCTGGAACTCGCGTTCCGGCAGATGTACGCCCGCCTGGAAGCCGAGGGCCTGTTCTCCGATGAGCACAAGCAGGACCTGCCGGAGCATCCCCGCACCATCGGGATTGTCACGTCCCCGACCGGTGCCGCCATCCGCGACATCTTCAGCGTGCTGCGTCGGCGCGCCCCGCAGGTGCGGCTGGTGGTGCGGCCCGCGCGCGTGCAGGGCGTGGGGGCGGCCGACGACGTGGCCCGGGCCATCGCCGAGCTGGACGAATGGGGAGAGTGCGATCTGCTGATCGTGGGACGCGGCGGCGGATCGCTGGAGGACCTGTGGGCGTTCAATGAAGAGGTCGTGGCGCGCGCCATCTTCCGGTGCCGAACGCCGGTGATCTCCGCGGTCGGACATGAGATCGACACCACGATCGCGGACGCGGTCGCGGATCTGCGGGCTCCCACGCCCAGCGCTGCGGCCGAGGTCGCGGTGCCGGATCGGGAGGAGCTGGAGGAGGAGATCGCGGCGCTGGGCGAGCGTCTGGCGGGAGCCACCGGCCGTTTCCTGCGGCATCGCCGGGAGCGAGTCCTGCGCGCGGCCCGTTCGGCGGCATTCCGAACGCCCTTCGAGTTCTACCGGCGCCGGTCGCAGGACACGGATCGCCTGCGGGATCGGCTGCAGGCGGCCACGGACCGCATCCTGGAGCGGAAGACCCTGCGCTGCGGGGCGCTCTCCGGACGCCTGGACGCCCTCTCGCCGCTGGCCATCCTCAGTCGGGGGTACGCCCTCGTGCGCGATGCGGACGGGGCGGTCGTGCGAGCGTCCCACGAGGTCGCCGTCGGCGCCCGGGTCGAAGTCCGGCTGGGCAAGGGTGAGATCTCGTGTATCGTGGACGATCGCACGAGCGGGTCTCCCGAATCGGGGGACCGGAGTGGATTCCAGGAGGAGGGCACACGGTGACGGAAAAAGGGACCACCTCACCCGCGGAGCTCTCCTTCGAGGACTCGCTGGAGCGGTTGGAGGAGATCGTCGGCCGGCTGGAAACGGGAGACGCGCCGTTGGAGCAGGGCCTGGCCCTGTTCGAGGAAGGCGTGGCTCTCACCCGCCGATGCCACGAACTCCTGAGTTCGGTGGAGCAGCGCGTCCAGCGGCTGGTAAAGGAAGAGGACGGCTCGCTGTCGTTGGACCTCTTTCCGACGACCGGGGAAGAGGACGCGGAATGAACCCCGCCGCGCCCCCGGTGCTGGAGCGGTATCGTCCCGCGGTGGAACGCGCGTTGCTTCGCGTGGTTCCGGCGCCCGGCGGTCCGTTGCAGAGGGTCCACGACGCCATGGCCTACAGCCTGGAGGCCGGCGGCAAGCGCCTGCGCCCCACCCTGTGCCTGGCCACGTGCGAAGCGGTGGGAGGCGCGCCGGAGCAGGGCGAGTCCGCGGCGGCGGCGCTGGAGCTGATCCACACGTACTCGCTGATCCACGATGATCTCCCCTGCATGGACGATGACGATCTGCGGCGCGGACGGGCCACGAATCATCGCGTGTTCGGCGAGGCGCTGGCCGTCTTGGCCGGAGATGCGCTGTTGACCCGCGCGTTCGAGGTGCTGGCGGAGGACACCCGGCTGCCGGCCGAGATCCGCGTGGAAATGGTGACGGCGTTGGCGCGGGCGGCGGGCTCGCTGGGCATGGTGGGTGGGCAGGCGCTGGACCTGGCCGCCGAAGAGACGGCCGTGGAGTTGTCCGGGCTGCGCGAGATCCACTCGCGCAAGACCGGGGCGCTGTTCGGGGCCTCGTGTCGGCTGGGCGCCCTGGCGGGGCGCGGGCCCGCGGACGCGGTGACGGACCTGGCCGCCTTTGGGGAACGGATCGGACTCGCCTTCCAGATCGTCGACGATCTGCTGGACGAAACCGCCTCCGCCGAGGTACTGGGCAAGGCGGCGGGAAAGGATCGGGACCGCGGCAAGGCCACGTACCCGTCCCTGTTGGGCATGGAGGAGTCACGGCGGCACCTGGACCAGGTCTTCGAGGACGCGCAGCGAATGCTGGTCCGGTTCGGGAGCCGCGCGGAGCCGCTGGCCGAGCTGGCCCGGTTCGTGGTGGAGCGCTCCTCGTGAGGGATTCACGGGCCCGGGTGCGAGCCTGGGCGGTTTCGAGGCTGGTGCGACCTTGGATTTGATGGCATCCTTCCCGCTAAGCGTCCCGCTGGTGCTGGCCTTGGCCAGTTCCGCGGCGGCCCAGCTGACCAAGTTCCTGGTCACTCTGGGTCGGGATCGAAAGGTGAACTTCAAGCGGCTGGTAGAACTGGGCGGCATGCCCAGCGCCCACTCGGCGTCCGTGGCAGCGCTGTCCACGGGGGTGGCCCTGCAGGAGGGGATCCAGTCGCCGTTGTTCGGCGTGACGGCGTTCTACAGCCTGATGACCATGTATGACGCCGCCGGAATCCGCCGCTCGGCGGGCCGTCAGGCGGAAGTGCTCAACCGGATCGTGAGTGACCTGCAGCTCACGGGCAAGATCCGGGAGGAACGGCTCCTCGAACTTCTGGGGCACACGCCGTTCGAAGTGATCGTGGGAGCGACGCTGGGCGTCGTCTTCGCATTGGCCGGCGCCGCGTGGATGCGTTAGGCGAAACCGCCTGGGAGGAGTAGATACGTGGACCGGATTCTGGATCGCATCGAACGCCCGCAGGATCTCCGCAAGCTCTCGACCAGCGAGCTCATCACGCTCAGCGCGGAACTCCGTGAGGAGATCATCGACACCGTCACGAAGACGGGCGGGCATCTCGGGGCCAGCCTTGGTGCGGTCGAGCTGACCCTGGCGATCCATCGCGTCTACGACGCCCCCAAGGACAAGGTCGTGTGGGACGTGGGCCACCAGGCGTACGGCCACAAACTGCTCACCGGTCGGCGAGACCAGTTCTCCACGATCCGCCAGTACAGCGGACTGTCCGGGTTCCCGCTGCGCTCGGAGAGCGAGTACGACGCGTTCGGCGTGGCGCACGCCGGCACGTCGATCTCCGCGGGACTGGGCATGGCCACGGCGTTCGACGCACAGGGTTCGGACGCGCGCGTCGTGTGCGTGATCGGCGACGGCGGACTCACCTGCGGCATGGCCTTCGAGGCGCTGAACCAGGCAGGGCACCTCAAGAAGGACCTGCTCGTGATCCTCAACGACAACGAGTGGTCGATCTCCAAGAACGTGGGCGCGTTGTCCACCTACCTCACGCGGCTCACTTCGCGCCCGTTGTACCGGCGCCTGGAGCAGGACGTGTGGGAGCTCCTGGGCCGCATCCCCAAGGCGGGGGACAAGGCGCAGGAAGCCGCGCATCGCATCAAGGAGAGCCTGAAGAACCTGCTGGTTCCGGGCGTCATGTTCGAGGAGCTGGGTTTCAAGTACTACGGACCCATCGACGGGCACAACCTGCAGGAAGTGATCTCCACGCTGGAGCACCTCAAGCACCAGGGCGGTCCCATCCTCCTGCACGCCGTCACGGAAAAGGGGAAGGGCTATCCGTTCGCCCCCACGTCCAAGACGCGCGCCCACGGGGTGTCGCCGCCCGCGGATCCCAAGAAGTCCGCGCCCGCGTACACCAAGGTGTTCGGGAGCACGCTGGTGGAGATGGCCGCCCGGGACCCGTCGATCGTGGCGATTACCGCGGCCATGCCCGACGGCACGGGAACCGGCGAGTTCGCGGAGGCGTACCCCGATCGCTTCTTCGACGTGGGCATCGCGGAGCAGCACGCGGTCACCTTTGCGGCCGGATTGGCTTGCGAAGGGATGAAGCCGTTCTGCGCCATCTACTCCACGTTCCTGCAACGCGCGTTCGATCAGGTGGAGCACGACGTGGCGCTGCAGAATCTGCCGGTCAAGTTCGTGCTGGACCGCGCGGGACTCGTGGGCGACGACGGACCCACGCACCACGGCGTCTTCGACATCGCCTACCTGCGCGTGCTGCCGAACTTCGTGATCATGTCGCCCAAGGACGAGAACGAACTGCGCCACATGCTCTACACCATGGCGCAGTACCACGACGGCCCCATCGCGCTTCGTTTCCCGCGGGGTTCCGGAGTCGGAGTGAGCACGGACGAGGCGCTCCGCGTGCTGCCCATCGGGCAGGCGGAGCCGCTGCGCGAAGGTGACCAGGTCACGCTGCTGGGTCTGGGCTCCATGGTGCACCCGTGCCTGGACGCGGCCAAGCTCCTGGAGGACGAAGGCATCTCGACCGGCGTGGTGAATGCGCGCTTCGTGAAGCCGCTGGACGAGGAGTTGATTCTGGAGTTGGCGTCCCGCCCCGGGTTGCTGGTGACGGTAGAAGAGGCCCAACGGGCAGCCGGGTTCGGCAGCGCCGTGGCCGAGCTGCTGCAGGACCGAGAGGTGGACGCCCGCATCCTGTCCATCGGGATTGCGGACGAGTTCATCCACCACGCCAAGCCGGAGATCCAGCACCGCAGCGTGGGGCTGACCGCGGAGACGATCGCGGCCCGCGTGGCCAAGCAGGTACGATCGGCCGCGCCGGTGGCGATGCGTCCTTCCGCCTAGGCAAACG
>BQJX01000266.1 GCA_021604925.1 Gemmatimonadota bacterium | reverse complement strand
CATGGACCTCACGATCGCCGGCGGCCTGGGGGGACGGGGAGCCGCCGAGGCCATCCGGGAACTGGACCCGCAGGCGCGCCTCGTGGTGGCGAGCGGGTACTCGAATGATCCCGCGCTGGCGAACCCGCACGGGTTCGGCTTCGATGCCTCCATCGAGAAGCCGTTCCTCATCCAGGACCTGGGAGCCGTCCTGCGCGACGTGCTGGAGGCGGTTCGTCCGGAGCCCGCGTCGGATCCCCGGAGCCTACGGCCGGAACCGAACGGTTGACGAGTATCCAGTCCGCTTTGGCGCCGGTTGACCCTCGCCCGCGGAGTCGCTACCGTCGTTCGTTCGCCAGTCGACCTGCACCGCTACCGACCCCGGGTCATTCCCGTTGGTCGTCGGAGGATTCGTGAGCCTCGAGAAGATCCTGCTCGATGAGATCCTGCCGCGGGTCGAAAAGCCCAGCCGCTACCTCGGCAACGAACTGAACACGGTGCGCAAGCCGTTCCGATCGGGGGACATCCGCTTCGCGCTGGCGTTCCCCGACCTCTACGACGTGGGCCTGTCGAATCTCGGAATCCTGATTCTCTACGATATCCTGAATCGCGTGGACGGCGTGGTGGCCGAGCGCACGTACGCTCCCGGCGTGGACCTGGAAGCCCAGCTGCGCAGTCGCGGGCTCCCGATCTTCTCTTGGGAAACCAAGACGCCGCTCAGCGAGTTCGATGCGATCGGCTTTTCCATCCAGTACGAGTTGGCCGCCACGAACATCCTGACCATGCTGGACCTGTCCGGCATCCCGATTCGTTCCGAGGACCGCGAGGACCAGCACCCGATCATCATCGCCGGCGGTCCGTGCGTCTACCATCCGGAGCCCTACGCCCGCTTCATCGATGCGTTCGTGATCGGTGACGGCGAAGAGGCCGTGGTGGGCGTTGCGAACGTGGTCCGCGAGACGCGGGGACGTCCGCGCCACGAGCGCCTGGAAGCGCTCACCGAGATCCCGGGCGTGTACGTGCCGCTGCTGTACCCCATGGTGCGGGGTGGTGACGGAACCTGGCTGCCTTCGCCGGACGGCCCGCGAATCAAGAAGGCGATGATCCGCAACCTGAACGAGCAGCCGTTCCCCACCAGCTACATCGTGCCGTTCACGCAGCAGGTGCACGATCGCGTGTCGATGGAAGTGCTGCGCGGTTGCACGCAGGGCTGCCGCTTCTGCCAGGCCGGGATGACGTATCGCCCCGTGCGCGAGCGCGACCTGGAGACCGTGCGCAAGACGCTGGCCGAGACCGTGCGCAAGACCGGCTACGACGAGATCTCGCTGTCGAGCCTGTCCACCTGTGACTACTCCAAGGTGAACCACCTGGTGGAGAACTCGGTGCAGGACCTCACGCCCAAGGGCGTCTCCGTCACGCTGCCCTCGATCCGGACCGATTCGTTCTCGGTGGACCTGTCGGAGATGGTTTCCACCGCCAAGAAGTCCGGCATCACGTTTGCCCCGGAGGCCGCATCGCCGCGGTTGCGCGCGCTGATCGACAAGTGGATCCCCGACGAGGAGCTGTTGAACACCACCGACTCGGTGTTCGCGCGCGGCTGGAACCGCGTGAAGCTGTACTTCATGATCGGGCACCCCACGGAAACGGACGAGGACGTGGAGGCGATCGCCCGGCTGTCGCTGAAGGTGCTGGAGCGCGGGCGCAAACACTGCCCGAGCGCCGGCGTGAACGTGGGCGTGTCCACCTTCGTGCCCAAGCCGTTCACGCCGTTCCAGTGGGAACGACAGATCGACATGGACGAGACGCGGCACAAGCAGGCCATTCTCCGTCGGATGATGAATGTGCGCGGCATCAAGCTGCGGCCGCACGAGGCGGAGAACAGCTGGCTGGAGGGCATCGTCTCCCGCGGGGATCGATCGGTCGGCGAACTGTTCGAGCTGGCCTGGAAGGAAGGCTGCCGCCTGGACGGCTGGTCCGAGCACTTCGACTTCCGCAAGTGGGAACGCGCCGTGGAGAAGTGGGGCAAGGACCCATCTCACTTCCTGCGCGAGCGCGACGTGAACGAGCCGTTGCCGTGGGACCACATCAACATCTTCATCGAGAAGAAGTTCCTGCAGCGGGACCTGGCCAAGGCCAAGCGGGAGATGGAAGAGGCGGCGCTGACCGCCGACTGTCGCAACGGCTGCCACGTGTGCGGTGTGATCCACGAGGACAAGCAGCTCTGCAACACCATGATCCAGACCTATAAGAAGGGCCAGAAGGAGACGGAGGCGTGGGAGCCCAAGCCGCCCCCCGAGACGATCTGGGAGAAGCCCGACGTGGGTCGGATGCGCTTCCGGTTCACCAAGGACGACCGGATCCGTCTGCTCTCCCATCTGGAACTGCAGAACAGCATGCAGCGCACATTGCGGCGGGCAGAGATTCCCACCGGCTACAGCAACGGCTTCAGCCCGCACATGAAGCTCGCGTTCGGGGACGCGCTTCCGGTGGGGCTGTCCAGCGCCGGCGAGTACGGCGACGTGCGCCTGCGCGGTGAGATCGACGCGGACGCGTTCGTGCGCCAGGTGAACGAGGTGGCTCCGGAAGGCGTGCGCATCGTGGCCGCCACCCGCGTGGAGCTGAACGCGCCGTCGTTGACGTCCCGGATGGAAGCGGCTCGTTACACGGCTTCGCTGGACCGACTGGGTCTGGACGTGGCCGCGGTCCAGGCCAGGGTGGACGAGTTCCACGCGCGGACGGAGTGGCCGGTCGAGAAGCGCGTGAAGAAGAAGCGCGGCGACAAGATCATCCGCTACGATCTGAAGGAGCTGGTCCGCGAGATTGTCGTGGTGGACGGAGCCGACGGTCCCGCTCTCGACATCGTGGTCGGGCGGCGCGGCGGCAATCTCGGCCGCCCGAAGGAACTGCTCATGGCGCTGTTCGATCTGGACGCGGATGGCGTGCTGGACGTGCGCGTGCACAAGGTGGACGGTTACGTGGACTTTTCCGGGGAGCTGGTCTCCGCCGGCTCCGGTTGGTCCGACGGGCAGCGGTTCGACCCGTACGCCACCCGCGCACGCGAGGAAGCGTCCGTTTGAGTCCCGCAAGCACGCGCCTGCCAAGGCTGGGCGGCGGCGAACTGTCGCTGCCCACGCCGGGACAGCTCACGTGGATGATCTTCACCAAGGCGTCGTGCCCCACCTGCCGATGGGCCGCTCCGTACTTCCAGCGAATGCATGAGTTGTACGGAGATACGGGCCTCTCGGTCGTGGCGATCGCCCAGGGCGACGAGGCGGACGAGCGCACTTTCGTGAATGAGCTGGGGCTCACCTATCCGGTGGCGCTGGAGCCCTCGCCGTGGTCCTTCGCGGCGGCACACGGCCTGACCACGGTGCCCACGTCCCTGCTGGTGGACACGAGCGGCGACACGACGTTGATGTCACCGGGATTCTCGCGCGACGACCTGCTGGATGTCGCGTCGCGAGCTGCGGCGGCGGGCGGCGGCGAGCTGCGATCTCCGTTTCCGGAAGGCGTGGACGTGCCGGCCTTCCGCCCCGGTTGAACGTCGCGAAACACCGAGGTCGTGGACCTCGGCTGACCCTCAAACGAATCGTCCCCGGCGCTGCCGCCGGGCGCTCGGAGGCGACAATGGGTCGCGGTTTGTGGAAGTATGCTGCCCGCGGCGTTCTCTTGGTGCTGGTCATCGGCCTCGGCGGATGGCTGGTCTCGAGGAGCCCCTGGCGGCAAGAGACCACCGATACGAACCCGATGCTTCTGATCGGCCTGGACGGCATGGAGTGGGATGTGGCCTTCCCGTTGCTGCGGGCCGGCCAGCTCCCGAACCTTCAGAGGCTCATGGAGAGTGGGGTCGCCGGCGAGCTGATCTCGATGAAACCGACCGGTTCACCGATCATCTGGACGACCATCGCTACCGGCGTGGGTCGGGACGAGCACGGAATCACGGGGTTCACCAAGAAGACGCTCACCCGGCGCTCGAATCTGGAGCTCTTCACCAGCCGGGACCGGCTCGTGAAGGCCCTCTGGAACATCCTCTCGGACGCAGATCGGGTCGTCACCGTGATCGGATGGTGGAACACCTATCCGGCCGAATCCGTGAACGGAGTCGTTGTGGCGCAAGTCAACACGATCCGATCGGATGGCACGCTGCCCTGGGACATGAGAAAGGGCGCCCTGTTCGAAGACACGGACTATCAGGTGTTTCCGCCGCAGCTCCAGGAGGAGTTCCTCGCCCACATCCCGAAGGCCGAGAGCGACCTGTCAGGCATCGCTCGGGCGATCCTCGGCGAGGATCCACTCGCCATGGATCCGATGGAGGCGAAGCTCTGGGCCAATTGCGAATGGGCCCTTCGAGCCGACGCCACCTACCATCGTGTCGCGCTGGACTGCCTGTCCAGGAATCTCGGCTTCGACCTGTTCGCGGTCTACTACGGGGCGACCGACGTCGCTGGCCATCGGTTCTGGCGGTACTACGAGCCCTCGAAGTACGAAGACGTGCCGAGCGAGGCGAACATCGCGAATCTTGGACGGATCATCCCAGCGTACTATGCATACATCGACGCCAGGATCGGGGAACTGCTGGCGGCGGCGCCGGAAAACTGCAACGTGCTCGTGGTCAGTGACCACGGGATGGTGGCGAGCGGGACCGAGAAGGTGTTCTCACCGGACCGGCCGGTGAGCAAGCTCAACTCCGGTGATCACGCGGATGCCCCCTCGGCCGTCTTTGTCGCCGCGGGACCGGACATCCGACGTTCGGGCAACTGGGGACCGGTCGAGGAATGGACCCGGGAGCAACTGCGGGAGGTGGGCTCCGTCTATGACATCACCCCCACGATCCTTGCAATGCAGGGGATTCCCCTGGGCGAGGACATGGTGGGAACGGTCATGGAAAGCATCCTGGCTCCCGGGTTCCTCGAAACGCACCCGGTGCAGTGGATCGCCTCGCACACGCCTTCCGGTTGGTGGGAGGCTCGCCAGTCCGGCGACTTGCAACCCCACCTGTCGGAGGAGCGAGAGGAGCAACTGCGCTCGCTCGGATACATCGAGTAGCGGGCTGGGCCGCCG
>BQJX01000265.1 GCA_021604925.1 Gemmatimonadota bacterium | reverse complement strand
GACGGCCGCCGTGATCACGGACATGTCGCCCATCTGGAAGTGGTCGCTCGCGATCACCGCCGGGGGCGGCGTGGCCGGCACGCTCCAGGGGGGCACGGTGGCGGCGCGCGGCGTGTCCACGCTGACGACGGCGGGCCTCGGCAACTTCGTGGTCTCCACCCTTGAGATCGTGGGTTCGCTGGTCACCAGCGTCCTGGCGATCCTGCTGCCGTTGGTGGCGCTCGTTCTGGTCCTGGTGCTGATGGTCACCGCGTTCCGCCTCGTCGCTCGCTGGCGACGTCGGCGCCTCGGCGCGAGTGGATCACGCCCCGGGGAGACCGCGGCGTACTGAAGCAGTCGTAGGGTCCGCGACCCCCTCGGCCCCAGTTCCCTCGCCCCAGTTCCCTCGGCCGCAGTTCCCGCGGCCCACCCGCGTCGGCAACCCGCGAGGCGTTCGTCTCGAAGATGTCAGGTCACACAGCCGCGCGCTTGGATGGGCCACTCCTGAACGACGCGGCTTCCGTCCACGATCACCAGTCGTTCGTGGAGATTCACGGTGGCGCACGCGTGGTTCGGCAGTACCCGGACCCGGTCTCCCACCTGGTACGGCGCCGACGCCGGGACCGGCACGATGGCATGCTCCTCCGACAGCCGAGCGATGCGCAGTTCCGGGCGGTCCTGGAAGCGACCGAGCCCGGTTTGCGCGGCGCCAGCCCGACCCGCATCGGAAGAGAGCGTCTTGGATCCGCAGTCCAGAACCACGCGATCCGGGGCCGGCCGCGCCAGCACCGTCGCGAGTACCGTGAGCGCGCAGTCGTCGGGCGTGGCCACGCCGAGATCCACCTGGATCCCATCCAGGAACACGTAGTTGCCGGGGCGCACCTCGGTGACGCCCGGCACCTTGGATGAGAGGGCAACCGTGGGCGTGGATCCCACGCTGACCACCGGACAGGCCAGACCGGCCGCGCGCAGCTCCCGCGCCGTGTCGACCAGCAGTTCGCCCTCCGCCCTTCCGATCGTCTCCAGCTCCTCCGCGGACGACGCCGAGTAGCCGTGGCCCGCGTGGGTGAGCACGCCGCGCAGTTCCAGGCCGGGCGACTCCGAGATCGCGCGGGCCAGCGGAAGCGCCGCGGCCCCCGGCGCCACTCCGGTCCGGCCCATGCCCACGTCCACTTCCAGAAGGACCTCCACCGGTCGATCGCACGTCGCCGCCGCCCGCGACCAACGCGCCCTTCCCTCTTCGGACTCCACCAGCACCGCCAGCCGGGCTCCCCCACGACTCGTGAGCAGGTGCGCGATCCGGCGCGGATCCACCACGGGCGTGGCGATCACGAGATCCTCGAAGCCGGCGCGCAGGAACACGTCGGCCTCGCTGCCCTTGGCCACGGTACCGCCCACCGCGCCCAGCTCGCACTGCCGCCGCGCCAGGTCCGGGCTCTTGTGCGTCTTCCAGTGCGGGCGCAGATCCACCGAACAGGTGCGCGCGTGCTCCGCCATTCGCGAGAGGTTGCGCTCCAGCCGTGACTGCTCGAGGAGGAGACACGGCGTCTCCAGATCGGGGAACCTCAACCGACGGCCGCGCCGGACGTGAGTACGTCGAAGGTCTGGGCGCCGTGGCGCTGCACGGCCGACACGATCCCGCCGCCCGCCTGGATCCGCGACGCGATTCCGCGCGTGGCCTCCGCCTGCCACTCGCGCCCATCGATGGTGACCACGCCGTCTTCCGGTCGGATCGAGATCGTGACGCCGTCGCGCGCGGCCGCCTGGAACTCCGCATCATCCAGGATGAAGTATGGCACCGCCTCGTTCACGAGGTTGCGCTTGTGGATGAACGCGTACGAGCGCGCAATCACGGCCTTCACGCCCGCGAACTTGAGCGCCCACACGGCGTGCTCGCGACTGCTGCCCGAGCCCCAGCCTTCGCCCGCCACGAGAATCGTCTCGCCGCGCGCGATCCGCTCGCCGAAGTCCGGACGCACGTAGTGGAAGGCCACCCGGCCGATCTCGTCCTCGGAGGTCAGGTGGCAGAACTCGCCGGGGATGATGGCGTCCGTGTCCACGTGATCCCCGAAGACCTGTACCTTCCCCTGGATCGCCGCGGAGTGACCCGCCGCGCCGGCGCCACTCGACGCCTCGACCGCCGACGCTTCCACCGCCGCGTGGGGCTCGGTAATCGTGACCGACGGGCGCGCTCCCCCCGTCTTCAGCATCGCGCGGAACTCATCCTCCGGGATCCGTGCGATGAGTTCGCGGGGATCCGTGATCTTCAGGTCCAGCGAGCTGGCGGCCACGGTGGGAGCGCTGGCCAGCCACGCCAGCGAGCCCGCCCCCATTCGGTTCTGGAAATTCCGGTTCTGGCTCGACAACCAGTTCTCGTCCTTGCCCGCCTTGTCGCTGGCGATCCCCAGACACATGGAGCATCCCGGCGGGCCCACGCGGAAGCCGGCCTTTTCATACACGTCCACCAGGCCGCGTTCCTGCAGGTTCCGCGTGATGTCCAACGAGCCCGGAACGACAAGCCGCTTGTCGCCTTCCACCGCTCGCGGGCTCGCGCCGTCTGCCATGGCCCGCTTCAGCACCAGCGCCGCCAGGATCAACTCCTCCTCGGTCGTGGTGCACGCCCCGATGAACGCGCCCTGCAACTCCTGCCCGGCCACCTCGGTGGCATCGAACACGTTGTCCGGCGAGAACGGCTTGGCCACCTTGGGCACCAGCGTGGACAGATCGAAGCGATGACGCGCCACGTAGTGCGCATCGTCGTCGGCGCGGAAGTACCTGGCCTCCTGATGGTGCGACTTGCGACGGGACAGCACGTCGGCCACCTGTCCGTCCGCCGGGAAGATCCCGTTCAACCCGCCGAACTCGGCCGTCATGTTGGCCACGGTGAACCTAAAATCCGGAGAGAAGTTCTCCAGCGCCTCGCCCACGTACTCCACGCTGCGCTCCATGGCCACGGTGTTGCGGCCGAGCTCGCCGAGCGTCTGCAGGATGACGTCCTTGCCGGTGAGGCCGAACGCGAGCTTCCCGTCGTAGACCACCTGGATGGCGTCGGGGACCTGGATCCACGTCTCACCCAGGACCATGGCGATGCAGACGTCCGCGCCGCCCAGCCCGATCGCGAACGCGCCGATCCCGCCGTGGCTGGAGGTGTGGGAATCCGCGCCGATGACGGTCTCCCCGGGCTGGACCAGGTCGCGGTAGAACTTGGTGTGCAGGATCGTCTCGTTCGCATCGAAGAACTGGCGCAGTCCCGCTTCCTTCGCGAACTCGCGCGACAGCTGCACCAGCTTCTGCGTGCGACGATCGTTGGCCAACGTGCCCGGATCCACGGTGTGGTCCACGGCCAGGTAGAAGCGGTCCCGATCGTGCAACGCCGGACGGCCGAGCTTGTCGTAGGTGGTGTTCATGCCGTTCCAGGCCAGCTCCGAGGCGATCGTCCAGTCCGCTCGAATCCGGATGGTGTCGCCCGCCTGGACCCACGGCCGCGTGAGTCCGACGGCGTGGTGGCAGAGGATCTTCTCGGTAAGGGTCATCGGCCGACGCTCGGACACTCGGGCCTCCTGCGGGTTGGCGGATCCGCCCGGGGAGGCCGTGCGCCTTCCGGGGCGGAGCGGAGCGTGGAGAGTGTACCGGCCCGCTCGCGGACCATCAACACCACCGCCCGGATCGGCCTCTCGGGTGGCCGCAGCGGGTGGAAACGGCTGGTCCGGTCCCCCCCCACCCGGCACAATGGCCGGGCACTGCCCAGAACGGAGTCGGGAATGCGAAGTCGCCGGGATCGGCCCATCTACATGGACGCACACGCCACCACCCCCCTGGATCCGCGGGTGCTGGCGGCCATGCTGCCGTTCTTCGGGGAGGAGTTCGGCAACGCGGCCAGCCGCAACCACGAGTACGGGCGGCGGGCCGAGGCCGCCGTGGACCGGGCCCGGGGGCAGGTGGCGGCGGCGATCGGGGCATCGCCCAAGGAGATCGTGTGGACCAGCGGGGCCACCGAGTCCGACAACCTGGCCGTTCTGGGGGTGGCCCGCGCCCACCGGGAGCGAGGGCAGCACGTGGTGACCTGCGTCACGGAGCACCCGGCGGTGCTCGACCCGCTGCTCCAGCTGGAGCGGGAGGGCTGGGAGGTCACGCGGCTTCGCGTCTCGCCCGACGGCCACCTGGATCCGGAAGAGCTGCGCCTGGCACTGACGGCGCAAACCACGCTGGTCTCGATCATGGCTGCGAACAACGAGGTCGGAACGCTGCATCCGATCCGGGAGCTCGCACGGATCGTGCACGAACACTCGCCCGCGCTCTTCCACACCGATGCGGTCCAGGCGCTGGGTTGGATCCCGTTGGACGTGCAGGAGGACGGCATCGACCTGCTGTCCATCTCCGGGCACAAGATCTACGGCCCCAAGGGGGTCGGGGCGCTGTTCGTGCGCCGACGCCGACCGACCGTGCGACTGGCGCCGCAACAGTTCGGCGGGGGCCACGAACGGGGGTTGCGTTCCGGCACCTTGAACGTGCCGGGGATCGTGGGCCTGGGCGTCGCCGCGGAGCTGGCCGCGCAGGGCCAAGCGGACGTCGCCCCGCGCATCGGCGCGCTGCGCGATTCCCTTCTGGCCATGTTGGAGCGGGAGCTGGATCAGGTGCTGCTGAACGGAGACGCCACTCGGCGGCTGCCCAACAACCTGAACGTGTCGTTCGTGGGCGTGGACGCGGAGGACCTGTTGAACGAGATCCCCGGCGTGGCCGTGTCCACCGGAGCGGCCTGCTCATCGGCCAGCCTGGATCCCAGCCATGTGATCACGGCGCTCGGCCTGGGCGAAGCGCGCGCGGCCTCGTCCATCCGCTTCGGCCTGACCCGACTCCAGACCCGGGAAGAAGTGGACCGGGTGGCCGCGGAAGTCGTCGCCGGAGTGCGCGCCCTTCGCAACGCCGACGGAATCCGATCGGAATGTTGAACCGTCGGGAGTTCCTCTCGCGCGGAGCCGGCGCCGGCGCGGCCGCGTTCCTGCTCCCCACCGGGTGTGCGCGCCAGGCCGCGGAACCCGGCGTCCTCCTGAACGATGTCCACTCCGGCCT
>BQJX01000264.1 GCA_021604925.1 Gemmatimonadota bacterium | reverse complement strand
GCCGTGTACGGCCGCTCGCTGGCGGAGTTCGGCGGACGCGGGTTTGAGGGCGTGGCGGTTCGGCCCCTGGCAGATGGCTCATCACGCGTCGCGCTGCTGTGGGAGGGCGGCTATCCCGAACCCACCGGCCTCCCCCGCCAGGTGCGCGACCATGTCCGCGATCTTCCGCTGGCGCCGCGGGTAGTGGTGCACGACCTCGCCGCGGGCGCCCGCAACGTGCAGGTGGGCGGCGCCTCCATCCTGAGCGATGTGGAACTGCAGGTTCCCCGGCCGGTGGGCGCGGAGCCGCAGGCGCAACGCTTCCGCGCGCCGGACTTCGTGTGGCATCAGTGGCCGGTGGACGGCGCGCCGCAGTGGGGTTTCCTCGCGTTGATCAGCTCGGGGTGGGGTTCGCCACCGGTCCCCGGTTCCGAAGCGGAGTGCACCAAGGTCGAGAACGGCAAGACGCTGCGCTGGTGTTACAAGTGGCTCCAGCGCTTCACGGTGGACGGCAAGGCGTGGGGCGAACCGTTCGATCTGGATCAGGTGCTGCCGGAAGAACTGCGCAGCGTGAACTGGGAGGGAATGGGCTGGTTCGAAGAAGGGCGAACGCTGGTGCTCGTCTACGACGAGAAGATCGCCCGGCGCCGCGTGTCGCCGCAGGAAGCCTTCCTGCTCCCGTTGCCCGCGGGCTGGTAGGCGCGCACGGCTGCCGGATTCCTGCCGCCACCCAAGAACCGGTAACCGCTCAAGGCTGTAGGATTCCGCGGTGCGATCCGTTCACCGCGATGCTCACGTTCCGGTACTCCTCGAACTGCTGCACGGTCGCCTCGATCTGTCGGATGACTTCGCACACGCGATCCTGGCCGCGCCCGTACGCCACCAGTTCCGGGCTGAAGTTGGCGTAGAGCAGCCGGCCCTCCATCTCGCGAACCTCCAGGAGCCGCAGCTCGTCGCCTTCGTAGGGCGGCTCCTGCCCGAAGGCCAGGCGGCTCTGCCGGTAGCGCCAGATCTGATCCGGGTCGGGAAGGCGGGAGCGGAAGCCGGCCGCCACCTCTTCCTCGGTGGGTCCGGCCACGAGCAGCTCCAGCGCCGCCCGCGCGAAGTCCAGCGGCGACGACCCCGTGACGGTGCGCGGTACCGGATGCACTTCGCACTCGGCCTCGCGCAGGAAGAACACCTGCACCGTGCGCTGAGTCGGACCGCGGTCCGCACAGCCGATGAGGAGGAGCAGCGAGAGCGCGGTCAGGGCGCGGACACTGGCGGCGCGCAAGACGCGCGGCCCGCGGCACGCCGCGCGGGAGGTGCCGCGGTACCCGCGACCCACCGCGCGAGCCGGCGTTCGCCCGCTACAGCAGTTCGAGCTTCGCATAGACGGCCAGCACCTTCTTCAACACGCCACCCCGGAACTTGATGGTGAGCTTGAGCTGCTCGCCGTTCCCTTCCACGGCCTCCACGATTCCCTCGCCCCAGCTCGGATGACGCACGCGCGAACCCGGCTGCACCTGGACCACTTCCTGGCTCTCGTCCTCGTAGCTGGGAATGTAGTCCGGGACGTCCTCCGCCCGCGACACCGGCACCTGGCGCGGCGCACCCCACTGCTTGCCCTTGTTCCAGCTTTCGCCGCCGGAGCGACGGGAGGGCGGCGGCGTGGCCGGCACCAGCGAGCGACGCTCCACGTGCTCCGGGTCCATCTCCTCCAGGAAGCGCGACGGCATGCAACGCTGGTAGCCGCCCCACTTGCGCCGGGAGTCGGCATTCAGGAGCACCACGCGTTGCTGCGCCCGGGTGATGCCCACATAGAACAGGCGACGTTCCTCCTCCAGACCACCGGGTTCGTTGGCGGAGTTCGCGTGCGGGAACAGCCCCTCTTCCACGCCGGCCAGGAACACCCAGGGGAACTCCAGCCCCTTTGCGTTGTGCAGCGTCATCAGCGTAACGCGCGGCGCGTCCGCGTCGAACGAGTCCGTGTCCGACACCAGCGACACCTCTTCCAGGAACGCGCGCACGGAGTCGTCCTCGCGGTCGGGCGAATCGGAGAACTCCTGCATCGCGGCCAGCAGCTCCTGCACGTTCTCCCAGCGCGAGTACGCCTGCTTCTCGGACTCCTTCTCCAGGTACGCCTCGTAGTCGAGCTCCTCCAGGAGCTTTTCCATCACGTGGCCCACGCTGCGCGTGTGCGAGCGTTCCGTGGCAGCATCCAGGATCTCGAAGAACTCCGTGATCCGCAGCCGCGGCGCCGGGCGCAGCGGCGCCCCCTTTCCCTCCACCGCACGTCGCATGGCGGCGAGCAGCGAGTCCCCCTTCTCCAGCGCATCCGCCTGGAGATCCTCCAGCCCCTTCTTGCCGATGCCCCGCGGCGGCACGTTGATCACGCGGCGCACGGCCACGTCATCGGTGGGATTGACCACCAGGCGCAGGAACGACAGCGCGTCGCGGATCTCCTTGCGCTCGTAGAAGCGCTGGCCGCCGAACACCGCATACGGGACCTGCCCCAGCTGGAACGTGTTCTCCAGCACGCGGCTCTGCGCGTTGGTGCGGTACAGGATGGCGAACTCGCCGGCGTTGCGGTTCTCCTCGGCCATGGCCTCCTTCAGGATCTTCAGGATGGTCATGGCTTCGGTCTGCTCATCCGGCACGTCCAGCACCAGCAGCGGCTCGCCGTGCGGGTTCTCCGTCCACAGCTCCTTGCCCTTCCGGCCGAGGTTCTGACGGATCACGCTGTTGGCGGCGGCCAGGATCCGGCCGGTGGACCGGTAGTTCTGCTCCAGACGGATCACGCCGGCTTCCTCGTGGTCCGCCTCGAAGTCCAGGATGTTGGACAGGTCCGCGCCGCGCCATCGATAGATGGACTGGTCGTCGTCGCCCACCACGAACAGCTGCCGATGATCCTTGGACAGGCTGCGCAGGAACTCGTACTGGCACTTGTTCGTGTCCTGGTACTCGTCGACCAGCACGTACTCGAAGCGCCGCGAGTACAGGCGCCGCGTGTTCTCATCGCGGAGCAGCATCACCGGCAGCACCAGCAGATCGTCAAAGTCGAGGGCGTTCTGCGCTCGCAACGCCTCGCCGTACGCCCGGTACACCTGTCCCACCAGACGCTCGAACGGTCCGCGCGCGCTCGCATCGAACTCGTCCGGACTCTGGAGGTCGTTCTTGGCGCGGGAGATGATGGACAGGAACGAATCCGGCGTGTGCTCCTTGGGCGACACGCCCTTCAAGGCCAGCACGCGCTTGAGCGCGGAGATCTGATCGTCGCGATTGTAGATGGAGAAGTCGCGCGCGATCCCGAGCCGCTCGGACTCGCGGCGCAGGATCCGCGCCCCGATGGAGTGGAACGTGCCCACCCACGAGTTGCGCGCGTGCGGGCCCACCAGCGAGACGATGCGCTCCTTCATCTCCGCCGCGGCCTTGTTGGTAAAGGTGACCGCCAGGATCGCTCCCGGAGAGACGCCGCGGGCGCCCACCAGCCAGGCCACGCGGCGGGTGAGCACGCGCGTCTTCCCGGAGCCGGCGCCGGCCAGCACCAGCAGCGGGCCGCCCTCGTGGGTCACGGCCTCGCGTTGCGGGGGGTTCAGCCCATCCAGGATCGCCTCCACCTCGGCCTCGGACAGGCGCGGGGCGGGGGCGGAAGCGGCGAACGGCTCGGCGGGGATCGGCGGCGCTTCCGGCGCGGGATCCTCGGGGGCCGCTTCCGTCGGGGCGGCCGCCAGGCGGCGTTCCTCCTGCTCGGGGATCGCGTCCGGGTCTTCGTCCGGGGGTTCGGAAGCGTCGTCGGGCGAGCCGACGCCTTCGTCCGACATCCCTCCCGGCTCCCGAACGGCCTCCAGCGGAATCCCGTCGTCCGTCTCGGCGGCAGCCTCGGATCCGGGCTCGGATCCGGGCCCGGATCCGGCGTCCGCGGGCGCGTTCGTCTCGTCCGGGCCGCGGGCCGGCTCTTCCGGTGTTTGGCCTGAAAACAGGTCCAAGGTGATCCCCCCGGAGGCGGTCTTGTCGCGCACCTTCCCCTCCCCTGCATCGGTCACGAGTCGCGGCGCGGCAGTGTAGCACACGCCTCCGCCGGGTCGACCCGGAGCGGCTTTTGCCGCGCGAAACGCACCCTTCCGCTATCCTGACACGCGGGGCGGAGCGAGGCTCGCCCGCCCCGGACGACGAACTGTCGAGAGGAGGTTCCGTGATGTGGCATCGCTTGAATCACCTGATGGCGCCCGCGCGAGACGGCACGATCCGGCTCGCCGCGATCGCGATCCTGGCAATCACGCTTCCCGGCCGGGCGGCCGAGGGTCCGGAGTCCGTCGATCCGGTCACGGAGGACCGGCACAAGTTCGGAGTTCAACTCGGCGGCGGGTACGGCCGCATCTCCACGGATGCCGGATCGGGCGTCTTCGGCGGCACGTCGTCGACTCCGGACGACTTCACGGTCGGCTTCGCGGTTTCGGCGGACTACTCGTACCGGAAGGACGAGAAGGTCGCCGTGGACGCCTTCCTCAACGGCTGGGTCGGCGCTCTGGACGGCGACATGGGCAACGAGGACTGGAGCTTCGGGATCATCGGAGGTGGATTCCGCTGGTACCCCATGGGGAACGACCTCTTCCTGCGCGGTGGATTCGGCGGCGGCGGAGTCAACGCCATGCTCCCGGACGCGCCCGAGGGCACCACCTCCGAGTTCAGCGACTTCGGGTTCGGGGTGCTGGCCACGGTGGGGTACGACATGAGCGTTGCGGCCGACTTCACGGCGGGACCGCGAGTGGAGCTGGTCGCCCTGGATGTGGGCGACGGGGTGAACGCGGTCTCCGTGAACGCGCTGTTCGCGTTCGCCTGGTAGGCGCGCACCGGAGGCCGGCAACGCCGCGAATCGGAGCGCCCGCTGCGTGCCGCTAGTTCAGCCCGATCGAACCCAGGATCGCAATGACATCGTTGCGGCCGCTGCCGTTGGCGCCGTCGGCGGCCGCGTTGCTGAGACCCTTGGAGTAGCGCAGATCGAGCCCCACGGTGCGCTCGCCGACCCGGAAGTCCACGCCGCCGCCCACCACGAGATCCAGCTCGAAGTCGGCGACCTGGTCCTTCACGTCCATGTCGATA
>BQJX01000263.1 GCA_021604925.1 Gemmatimonadota bacterium | reverse complement strand
CGCGTTGTACTTCCCGTCCTCGATCTCGCCGGTGCGCTGGAGCACTTCCTGGCGGCCAGCGTGCGCGCCGAACCTCCGAGCGGACTTGCGGATCGGCTCCGCCGCACGGCCCGCTCGCTGCAGCAACGCTTCCCCGGCGATCGCACGATCCTGATGCACGGGGATCTCACGCCGAACAACGTGCTCTTCCACGACGGGCGCGCCGAACTGATCGACTGGGATCTGGCCACCCCGGTGGATTTCGCGGGCTACGACATCCTCAATCTGATTCGGTACGACCAGTGCGGGCCGCAACCGGATCCGGACTACTGGCCCGGCGTGGTGGACGGCTGCTCGCGCGGCCACGTGGATCCCGAGACGGCCCGCTGGATTGAACGGGCGGCCGGTCCCGCGGATCCGGTGGCGGCCATGGCCGCGTTCTGGTTGCTGCGGATGGCGCGGGGCGTCGGCTTCGGCGATGCCTGGATCGAACGGAACGCCATCCCTTCGCTGGAGCGGGCGGAGGCGTGGCTGGCCTAGCCTTCCGGGCCCTCGGCGGCGATCAACGGCGGCGGCGGAGTGGGAGTCTTCCCGAATTGCGCCTTCTTCTTCCAGTGGCCCCGCCGGAACCACCCCGTCAACCAGATACCCCGCATCATGCTGGTGATCGAGATCGTCCACCAGATGCCGGCAACGCCCAGGCTCGTTTGGGTGGCCAGCCACCACGCCAGGGGAACCCGAACCACGGACGTCACGATGGCCACGTACATGGGCGGCAGCGTATCGCCCGCGCCCGTGAGCGCCTGGCCGTACACCAGTTCCCAGCCCATCAGCACCTGCGACACCGCCACGATCCGCAGGAAGACGGCGGCTTCGTGCACGGCGCTTGGGTCCGAGGTGAACAGCCGGGCGATGGGTTCCGGCCAGATGAAGAACGCAAGGGTGAGCAGTCCGGTGGTTACGCTGATGAGCTGCGCCCCGCGATGCGCGGATTGCTCGGCGCGGTCCGGCTGGTCGGCTCCGAGGTTCTGTCCCACGAGCGTGGACACGCCCATTCCCACCGCGACGGCCGTGAGGTAGTTCAGGCTCTCCAGCCGGTTCACCACGCCCAGCGCCGCCAGCGCGGAAGCGCCGAACTCGCCGGTGATGCGCGCGATCGCGAGGTACACCACGGAAAACAGCGTTCCGATCAGCGCCGAGGGCAGACCGATCTTCACCAGCTGGCGGACGTGCACCAGGCGGAACGTCTGCATCGTCTGCGAGAAGCGAATGGGAAGCGGGAAGGAGCCCCGGAAGTAGAGGCCCGCGTAGATCATCACCACCACGATCTGGGCGAACGCGGTGGCCAGGGCGGCGCCGCGCACGCCCCACTCCGGAAACGGGCCGATCCCGAAGATGAACAGCGGATCCAATCCGATGTTGAGCGCCGATCCGACCAGAAGCACGTTCATGGGCGTGCGGCTGTCCCCGCACGAGCGGTAGACCGACTCGGCGGCCAGGTCGAGATAGAAGAGGGGCGCCAACAGGCTGTAGATGGAAAGGTATTCGGTTCCCATGCGGATGACCTGGGGGTCGTCGAACAGGAGTCGGAACAGCGGACCGGCTCCGAACCAGCCGAGCGTCGCCACCACCACGCCCAGCGCGATCGCGACCACCGAACCGGTCGTGGCGATGACCGTGGCCTCGTCGTCCTCGTGGGCGCCCACGGCCTGCGCGATGAGTGCGGTGAGACCCGCCACGACGGTGTCGCCGAGCGCGAAGATCGTCCAGCTCGCAAAGAAGCACGTGGACACGGCGCCGAGTG
The DNA here is from genome assembly GCA_021604925.1 of Gemmatimonadota bacterium. Classification (GTDB taxonomy): domain Bacteria; phylum ARS69; class ARS69; order ARS69; family ARS69; genus BQJX01. Next base: position 3,280 of record BQJX01000263.1, on the reverse strand, counting down.
CTTCCGGCGAGAGGCGCCCCACCCAGGCGGTGTCGGCCAAACCGTAGAGCGTATGCAGAGCCCGCGAGACGAAGACCGGCCAGGCCAGCGTGAGGAGTGCCGGAGTGAGGGGGCCCTGTGTGAAGCGCCGCGGGGCGCGTTTGACGTGGGTGATCGCGGTACTACCGGAGGAGGAGCACGCGGTGGCTGGCCGAACTCGACCCGGCTTCGAGCCGGTAGTAGTACATGCCCGGAGTGGCGAGTCGACCGGCCTGATCCAGGCCGTTCCAGATCGCCTCGTGGGAACCGCTCTCCAGTTGCGTGCCGTCGTGCAGGCTCTTCACGAGTCGACCGGCCACGTCGTAGATCGCCAGGCGAACTGGCCCGGACGCTCCCAGCGAGAACGCGATGGTGGTGCGGTCCCGGAACGGGTTGGGCCGTGCAAAGTCGAGGGAGAGCTCCGCGACCGTCTCCAGTTCGCGAACGCCCACGGCATCCAGCGCGTTCACGGTCATGGAGTAGCGCGATGGCGAGTCCAGGGAAAGGCTGGACGCCACCAGCACCACGGACGCCACGTCTTCCCAGAAGACCGGCAGTTCCGCCGCGGACGAGTTGGGAGAGACCATCGGCAGCGAATGCACCGTGCGTGCTCCCGAGAGATGGGTCACGATTCCGTTCAGCGAGAACGCCGTGCCGAGATCCGCCAGGAACGCGATCTCCGGTCGGCCGCCGCGATTCGCCGGGAACACGATCACGTGGTGGGTGCCCAGCGGGGCCAGGTCATCCGTGACGAGGTCGCCCGCGGTCGCCAGCAGGGCGCGCAGCGGCGGGGTGGGGAAGCGGTCCGCGTCCGCGAATCCGACGGGACGATCCGTGGCGTTCGCGCCGCTGAAGTACGACCACAGTCCCAGCGTCTCCAGGGCGCGGGACAAGCTGGATCCGCCGGCCCGCAGCGTCTCGTCAAACGAGACCAGCACCGGCTCGGCGCGATTCGCGGAACGCCGCTCGAAGAAGCGAACGAGCGCGTCCACTCCTTCCGTGCCCGCCACCACCTGCTGCCAGAGGCAGTCTTCGTACGAGACGGGCATCCAGTCGGCGGGGTGGCTCACCGGCGATCCGAACGGCAGGTAGCGCACGTAGTCGTTGGTGGCGGGGAAGACGCGGTCCTCGGCCCAGGTGGCGTCGGCCTCGAGCCAGCCGCCTTCGGACCAGCCGCTGGAGGCGTACTGGATGGCGTGCTTGAGTTCGTGCGCCACGGTGACCTTGGCGGCGCCGTACGCGGAGCCCTGGGGGTCCGAGTTCGCGGGGAAGCCTTCGAAGTTGCGGTGCAGCACCAGGGCAGGTACGCCGCCCCGCACGTCGGTGTAACCGTAGGCGGACATCTGTCGGAAGGAGATGTCCAGCCGGCCGTCCGTGGTGAGCGGCGTGGCGAAGCCGTCCTCTTGTACCAGGGTCTGCCAGGCGGTCTCCGCCCAGGCGCCCACGCGTTCCACATGATCGGGGATGCCGCTGGCGTCCAGGTCCGGCGCGGGCACGGCGTGAACACCGTCTCGATCAAACGAGATGCGGAAGTGCTCCGTGGCGTAGATCTCGGTGGCACGGGAACGATCGCCCAGCATCCCATCGATCTCGTGGAAGATCTCGGGCGAGATGCCGGACCGGACCGAGTCGAACTCGTGGATCAGCAGCGTGGCGGATTTGGCGGGCCAGGCGCCGCCGGATCGATGGCGGGCCGGAAGCCGTTCGGGAGCGAATACCCGCTGGAACCGAAGGAGCAGCGCCTGCTCGTAGCCGAACTCCCCGGACTCCTGGAGTTGATCCAGATAGACGCGGAACTCCGGCTCGGCGGCGGGAGCATCGGCGTAGGCGGTTGCGGAGGCAGCCAGCGCCACCGCCACCATGAACCGTCCCAACGGACGCAGCATGACCTCTCCAGGGTGATCCCAGGATACTTCGGGCTGCCACCATTATAGGGACGCCTTGCTCCTGCCGCAACGTGGAGCGCGGGAGATTCTAAGTGATGTTCTGAGAATGGGTTAGCGGCCCCGCCGGCTGCCGCCGCGGAGCAGGGCGAATTCCACCCGACCCACGGCGGTGTGCACGGCCTGGACCCGGATCCGGACCGGGTCACCCAGGCCGAACCGGCGCTTGCGGCGTCGGCCCACCAGGAGACGCGGCTCGGGGAGGAATCGGTACTCGTCATCCGGGAGGTCCTCCACCCGCACCATCCCCTCCACGAAGTGATCCAGCAGTTCCACAAAGAAGCCCGCCTCGATCACGCCGGAGATGATGCCGTCGAACTCCTCGCCGACGCGGTCCGCCAGGAAGTACGCGCGCATCACGTCCAGCACGTCGAATTCGCACTTGGACGCCGCCTGCTCCTTCGTGGAGCAGTGCAACGCCACGCGGGCCACGTCCGCCGCCTGTTCGCCTTCCGCCTTCCCGTGCAGCGCCGCCTTCACGAGACGATGCACCACGAGATCGGGATAGCGGCGGATGGGGCTCGTGAAGTGCAGATAGCGCGGGGACGCCAGACCGTAGTGGCCGCGGTTCTCGGCGGAGTACTCGGCCCGCATCATGGTGCGCAGGAGAACGCGATGCAGCGCCCGTTCCGCCGGAACTCCGCGGACGGTCTCCAGGAAGTCCGCGATCGCCTGACTGGAGGCCAGTCCGCTGAACTCGGCCACGTGTCCCCAGCTCTTGGCGAACTCCACGAACCCGCGCAACTTCTCCGGATCCGGCGGCGCGTGCACCCGGAAGATCGCGCGCCGCTTGTGCTCGACCAGCCAATCGGCCACGGCCTCGTTGGCCGCGATCATGAACTCCTCGATGATGCGATGGGCGTCGTTGCGCTCGCTCGGCTGCACATCGGTCGGCTCGCCGGTGTCGTTCAGGATGAGCTTCGGTTCCGGCAGGTCCAGGTCCAGGCTGCCGCGTGCGTTCCGCTGTTCGCGAAGCAGAAGCATGAGCGAGTGCATCTGCCGGACGCGGTCCGCGTGCTCGCTCACGCCGTCCACGGTCTCGCCGTCCAGCACGCGCGCGACCTCCGTGTACGTCCAGCGGCCGTGGGAGCGGATCACGCTCTCGAACAGGCGGGTGGCGGTGCGCGCGCCGTGTCGATCGAAGTCCATCTCGGCGGTGAGCGTGAGGCGATCCTCGTTCGGGCGCAGGCTCGCGATCCCGTTGGAGAGTCGCTCCGGAAGCATGGGAATCACCCGATCGGGAAGATACACGCTGGTCGCGCGCTCGAACGCCTCCCGGTCCAGCGGCGAGTCGCGCGGAACCTCGTGCGCCACGTCGG
>BQJX01000262.1 GCA_021604925.1 Gemmatimonadota bacterium | reverse complement strand
CTTGGCCACCACGTCGTGTCCCGCCGCGGTGGCGCGTTCGGCGAGCGTGTCGGCGGGCTCGCCCACGATCAGGATTCGCGAAGGCGCGGTCGGCAGGTATTGGGTTGCGTCCACGGGTTTGTCGGCTCCCTGGGGTGCGCGGTTCCGGTCAGGAGCCGGCCGACTCCATCCAGCGCTGGGCGTCGAACATCACGATCTCGTCGCCGTTGCGATAGACCTCTATCACGAGCGGGATCTCCCGTCCCACCCGCAACGCGTACATGGGGACGGTCACCCGGGCCTCGCGACCGTCGCTCAGGAGCACCTTGGAGATCCGCTGCGTGTCGCCGACCAGGTTGCTGTCGAAGACCTGCTCGATGGTTCCGGTGGTGACCTCCCGCTTCGGAGGCCCCTGTCTTCCCGCCCACCACATCATGACAATGGCGGCCAGCAGGGCCAGGGCGGCTCCCCCGGCTCGGGACAGGCGATAGGATCGGGCGATCGACATGAGGCCTCCGCGGGCCAAGCCGGGGCAGCAAGCAAACGAGAGTCGGGTTCCCTCCTGATCGGCGGGTCGGCACGCCGGAATGAGCGATTGCCACCGGAACGATGCGCCGGGTCGCGGAATCCCGCCCTCCGCGGCTATAGTCGAGCGCCCCGCGTCTCGAGGAGGCCCGTCCTGACCGACCTATTCGGTACCACCCGGATTCTGGGCGTGCTGATCGCGGGTGGCGCCCTGCAGGGGTACGTCCTCACGCTCCTGTTCTGGTTTCGCCGGACCGGGGATACCGCCTCGAATCGTCTGCTGGCCGCGCTGTTCCTCATCCTCACGCTCTACCTCAGCGAGATGTTCCTGTGGGTCTCCGGCCTGCTGCAGTTCGTCCCCTATCTGGCCGGCGTGACCATGCCGGTGATCTGGCTCGTGGGCCCGATCTACCTGATGTACACGCGGCGCGTTCTGGACCCGGGGGCCCGAATCGATGCCCGGTCGCTGGTCCACGCGATTCCGGCGGTCCTCGTTCTTCTCCATACGTTGCCATGGTTGTTGGCACCGGTGGAACAGCGCCTCCTTGTGTCCCGGGCGTTTGCGGAGGGCCGCATCGTCTCCCTGCGGTGGCAGGAGTATGTCAAGGTGGGCAGCCACATCGTGCAGAACCTCGTCTACGTGGTGTGGACGCATCGGCTGATTGCGGCGCGGCGGGCCGAGGCGCGGGCGGGTTCGTCCGACAACTCGGTGCAGGCCGGCATCCGCTCGCTGGCACGCATCAATCTCGGATTCGCCGGGCTGGCGGCCCTGTTCGTGCTGCTCTACGCGGGCTTCGCGGTTGAGGGCGGGCGGCTCTCCGTGGAGATCGACATCTACTGGATGTTGGGAGTGGTGGTGTTCCTCCAGATGCACGCGTACGCCGCGGTTCTGCGTCCGGAGGCCTTCGCGCACCGAGTCGCAGCCATCGCGGCGGTGACCAAGACCGACGAAGGGCCGGAGCCCGACGCCACGAAGACCGGCAACGGGAAGTATGCGCGCTCCACCCTGGCGACCGAGGAGGCGGCGCGGATCCGCGATCGTGTCCTGGACACGTTGCGCACGGAGCATCTGTACCGGGAGCCGTCGCTGACGTTGAGTGCCGTCGCCGCGCGGTGCAACGTGTCCACGCACCGCCTTTCCCAGGTGTTGAACCAGGAGATCGGGAAGAGTTTCCACGAACTCGTGAACGAGCATCGGGTGGAAGAGGTGAAGCGGCTGCTGGAGGATCCCGAACGGGCGTCGGTCAGCGTCCTCGAGCTCGGCTTCGAGGCCGGGTTCAACACGAAGTCGTCCCTGTACGACGCGTTCCGAAGGTTCGTGGGTGCCACGCCCGCCGCCTACCGGCGCGGCGTCGTGGCGTCGCCCCCCGAGCCCGACCGGTCGACGTAGGCGGGACTGCCCGCCGTGGGGATGTGCTACGATCGGCGCCGTCCTTACCGAAACGGGAGTCGGATGGCGGGACTTCGAACAGGTTGGCGGCTGGCGGCCGGCGTTCTCGCGCTGATGGCGGGCGTCGTCGGCTGCCAGGGGACGTCGCCGGAGGCGGATTCCGCGGTCCTCATCACGATCGATACCTGGCGGAGCGACAGCTTTGGCGCGGGCGGGCACCCGGAACTCCGCACGCCGCATCTCGATCGGTTCTTTCGCGGCGGCGTGCAGTTCAGCCAGGCGTTCTCGCCGATTCCCACCACGCTGGCGTCGCACGCGTCCCTGTTAACCGGGGCCTGGCCGACGGAACACGGGGTTCCGCGCAACGTGTGGACCGTGCCCGGTGACCTGGTCACCCTGCCCGAAGCACTGCACGACCACGGGTTCACCAGCGCCGCGTTCATTTCCAGCGCGGTGCTGGAACGGGGCACGAACATCGGGCAAGGCTTTGACGAGTTCGACGACGCGATCGCGGAGGATGCCAGCGCGGATAGCTGGCGTCCCGCGAGCGAGACGCTGCCGCGGGCGCGGCGCTGGTGGAACGAGACCGGCGGTCGTCGATTCCTCTGGGTTCACCTCTTCGAGCCGCACCTTCCGTACCGGCCGACTCCCGAGTGGGCGGCCGTCTACGACACGGGATCGGGGATGGAGCCCACGGCCTCCGTCGAGCGACTGCGCTCCATGTGGCTGGACAAGGACCAGTTCACGTCACCCGTACGGGAACATCTGGTCTCCCTCTACCAGGCCGAGATCAGTGGGCTGGACCGGCAACTCGGAGGCTTCCTTCGCGATCTCGCGAGGGAGGATCGCGTGGCCGTGGTTGTCGCCGCCGACCACGGCGAGAGCCTCGGCGAGCACAACCTCTTCTTCAAGCACGGCCCCAAGGTGTTTCCGGCGGACACGCAGATCCCGTTGCTCCTGCGGTCGGCGGCGGTGGGCCGTGGGGTGTCCTCGTCCCTGGTGCGAACCATCGATGTCCCCGGCGCGATCCTGTCGCTGCTGGACGTGCCGGCGGACCTCCCCCCGGACGCGGACAATCTGCGCGACTGGACCACGTCGCGGGGCGGCCTGACCGTCTTCGGGATCGCCTCCGCCCCGCACGATGCCCCACCCGAGATTCTCCAGGAGGACGGCTACGCGAACGCGAGAATGCCGCGCGTGATCCGGCGCGGCGATCAGGCGTTTCTGGAGACTCCCTGGCAGAATCGCAGGGTCTGGTTCGATCGCGCCACGGACCCCGGAGAGCGATCGGCCCGCCGGGTCGACGACGCCGCGGCGATCCCGGAGATGAGGGCCGAACTGGACGCCTGGATCAGCGAGGCCCGGGTCACGGAGTCCGCGCTCCAGCTCGATCCGGCCCTGGAGGAGCGGATGCGCGCCCTGGGCTACCTGAACTAGTCCGCTCGGCCGCTTTTGGGGGGACTTCTCCTCGGAAGAGGGTGCAGTCCGATGGGTCCGGACGATTCCGGAACGTGTCCGACCTAGGATGGAGGCTCGCGGGACTCCCCTGAGCCACGGTCCCGACACCTCGGCCCCATCCTTTTCGGAGGTCCCATGAAACGCACTGACTCGTTGTCACGTCATCGTGGCAGGTCCCTCGCGGCCGGAGCGCTCGTCGCTGTGGCCTGCTCGCTCCCGGCTTCGGCCCCCGCGGCCTGGATGCGGATCACCGATCCGGCCAATCCCATCGTGGGGCTGGGGCAGGTGCCGAACGGGAGCTACGCGGGTGCCAGCTGGGCCGATGTGAACGGCGATGGCTGGCCGGACCTCTACCCGAGCGGCCGCCCGATCTTCGTGAACCAGGGCGGGGGCGCCTTCGTGGCCGACTCGACGGGGTTCCCGCGTCCGGCCACCTCGCTCGGCAACACCTGGGCGGACGTGGACAACGACGGGCGCATCGACCTCTTTCAGTGCGGACCCGTCGGGAAGCTGTTTCGCAATCTGGGCGGCGGCAGCTTTGCGCTGGTCACGGGGGGAGCGGCGGGTGACACCACTTCGAACCGCGGATTTGCGGCGGCGTTTGCGGACTACGACGGGGACGGGCTCGTGGATCTCCTGACCACTCATTTCTTCGGCGGCTTCGCGGGCGCTCCAACCTCCAACCAGCTTCTTCACAACGAGGGCGGCCTGGTCTTCACGCGGGACGACACCACGCCCGCCACCGTGGACACGTCCACCTACATCGTTCCCTCGTGGATCGATTTCGATGACGATGGAGACTTGGACCTTACCGTGGGCCGCGGGCCGATCACCACGACCGGCCCCGACGATTTCTACCGGAACCGGCTGACGGAAGACGGGAGCTTTTCGCTTGAGAAGCTGAGCACGGGGCCGCTGGCCACCGACGCTCGGGACGGCCAGACCCACGCCTGGATTGACTATGACAACGACGGAGACGTGGACTGCTTCATCACCAACTTCAGCGGGGGGCCGACGAGCCTGCCGAACTCGCTCTACCGCAATGATGCCGGCACGTTTGTGGCCATGGACTCCACCCAGGCGGGACGAATCGTGGTGGACACGCAGCGAAGCACCGGGTGCTGCTGGGAGGACTTCGACAACGACGGATGGATCGATTGCATCGTCAGCAACGACCAGTTCAAGCGGAACAAGTACTACCTGAACAATGGAGACGGCACCTTTACCCGGACCGTGGAAGCCGTGAGCAACACGAACGGAAACCACTACGCCGTGGTGGCCGCCGACTACGATCGGGACGGAGATCAGGATGTCTTCGTGTCGGGCGTGGTCGCTTCCGCGGCGCTGTTTCGCAACGACAACGGGTCGAACGGCAACCATTGGCTGAACGTGCAACTCGCGGGGACGGCGTCGAACCGATCGGCGATCGGAGCCGTGGTCCGCGCGAAGGCCACGATCGACGGGAGCCCGCAATGGCAACGCCGGGACCTTCAGTCGCAGACCGGCTCGCCCGGGATGAGCCATCTGCGGGCCGCGTTCGGATTGGGCGACGCCACCGTGGTGGACTCGCTCGTGATCGAGTGGCCCTTGTCGCCGGCACAGGTGTTGACCGCCGTGGCCGCTGACCAGTTCCTGGCCGTCACGGAGGGGGCCGCGAGTTCGGTGCCATCGGTCCGCGCCGCTTCCCTTCGCCTGCACGCACCCGCTCCGAATCCGTTCGCG
>BQJX01000261.1 GCA_021604925.1 Gemmatimonadota bacterium | reverse complement strand
CCGGCGCAGCTCGTCAAGCTGCTGCGGGGCCGCATTGAGCCGTACAAGATGCCGGTCGCCTTCGAGTGGATCGACGACCTTCCCAGGACCTCCTCGGGAAAGCTGCAACGCCAGCTGCTCGTCGAACGAGGCTGACCCGCGGCCCGGCGCCTCGCGCATTTCCGCGGATCGACCCGTCTCCCCAGGTTTCCGCCTTCGTCACCGCGGGTGGACAGTGGCGGCGGCCGTCCGCGGAATGCGCCGGAAACGCCCGTTGGAGCGGCGTTCCGCCGTCCGAGTGTCGCACCGATCCGGCACGCCACTTGCGGAAGCACGGGGTGTCTCTCCCCCGGAAGGAGCTGCCGAAATGAGTCGCCGTCTTCGTCGGTCCGCCGTTGCACTCCTCTTGGTGGGGAGTGTGCTGGCGCTGAATGCGCACTCACAAGACGTGAATCCGGACGCGGTCGGAGGCGCCCTGTCGTTCGGGTGCCGGGCCGGACTCTGGGCGCTGGGCGTTCCCGGGGCGCTGCTGGTGGGAGCCGGGCTCATGTGGATGTACTGCTGATCGTGGGTGCCGCCGGGCCGGGCCGGGGCCGGGTAGGAACGCCTACCCGGCGCCCACGCTGAAGTAGTTCGCCTGCGGGTGGTGGAACACCAATGCGGACACGGATGCCTCCGGGTCCATCATGAACCCGTCGGTCAGCGCCACACCGATGTCGTCCGGCTGCAGCAATCGCCAGAGGATCTCCTGGTGCTCCAGTTCCGGACAGGCCGGATACCCAAAGGACACCCGCAGCCCGCGGTAACGGCTCCGGAAACGGTCGGCCATCGTCAGGGTGGCGGCGTCCGGGAAACCCCAGGCGGCGCGGATCTCCGCGTGGATCCACTCGGCGTACGCCTCGGCGCCCTCCAGGGCCAGCGCCTGCAGCGCGTGGCTCTTGAGGTACTCGCCGGCGTCCTTGAGTTCGGTGGCGCGATCGCGGATCCCTTCGCCCATGGTGGTCACGAACAGGCACATCCAATCGGGCCCGGTGCCGGCTTCGCGCACCCAATCCGGCACGGCCAGCCCGTTCGGCTTGCGCTGGCGCTGGAAGGGCAGCTCCTCCCGCAACTGGCCGGCCGGGTCCAGGACCCGCAGCGAATTGCCGCGCGCTTCCACCGGGAACCACTGCCACACGGCGCGCGCCCTCATGGCGCCGGCTTCCGCTTCACGCTGCAGCCCTTCCACCAGCTCCTTCAGTTCGTGCGCCTTGGGATCCTCGTTCTGCAGCAGGTTCTCCCACTTGCCGCGAAGACCCAGGTGGCGACCGTAGAGTGCCTGCGGATTGACCCAGGGCCAGACCTTGGACAGGTCCTGGTTCTGCTCCACATGCCGATCCAGATCGGGCGGCTCGGGCACGTCGTCCGCCGGCTGGATGGCTTCGCTCCGCGTCTCGCCGGGGTCAAAGTCGGTCCGCTCCTTCGCCCGCGCCGCCTCGCGCCCCACGGCGGCGGCCTGGGCGTCCTTCTGGCCCTGCGCGAGTCCCGCGCCGTCCTCCTGGATGCGGTCCGCCAGCGCCAGCCCGGCCATGGCGTCCTTGGCGTAGAGCACCGGTCCGGAGTACGCCGGCGCAATCCGGGTCACCGTGAACCGCTCCGAGAGCGCGGCGCCGCCTACCAGCATCGGCGTACTGATCCCCGCGCGCTTCATGTCCTCGGCGGTGGTCACCATGTTCTGCGCGCTCTTCACGAGCAGCCCTGACAGCCCCACCACATCCGGCTGATGCTCGCGGCACGCCTCGATCAACGTCTCGGGCGGGATCTTGATCCCGAGATTGATGATCTCCCAGCCGTTGTTCGACAGCACGATGTCGACCAGGTTCTTCCCGATGTCGTGCACGTCGCCCTTCACGGTGGCGAGCAGCATCTTGCCCTTCGTGGTCACGTCGCTGTCTTCCAGATACTGCTCCAGGTGGGACACGGACGCCTTCATCGCCTCGGCGCTCTGCAACACCTCCGCCACGATCAACCGGTTGTCGTTGAACAGGCGCCCCACCTCGGCCATCCCGGCCATGAGCGGCCCGTTGATGATGTCCATGGGGCTCGCGCCCTCGGCGCGCTTGCGTTCCAGGTCCTCGATCAGGCCGTCCTTGGAGCCGTCGATCACGTAGCCCGCCAGGCGCTCGTCCAGCGACTTGGGCGGGCCGCTGTCCGCTTCGGCCTTGCGCTGATGCCCGCGGAAGTGGGCGGCGAACGCGGCAATGGGATCGTCGCCGCGATTGAAGAGAAGGTCCTCGGACAGCCGCACCTCTTCCTCGGAGAGACTCGCGTAGCGCTCCAGTCGCTCCGTGTTCACAATGGCGAAGTCCAGGCCGGCCTTGGTCGCCAGGTAGAGGTACACGGAGTTCAGAACCTCGCGCCCGGCCGTGGGCAGCCCGAAGCTCACGTTCGAGACGCCGAGGATCGTCTTGGTGCCTGGGAACTCCGCCTTCAGCAGCGGGATCGCCGCCAGCGTCTCTTCGGCGCTGCCCACGTACTGCTGATCGCCGGTTCCCACCGGGAAGACCAGCGGATCCCACAGGATGTCCTCGGCCGGGATCCCGTACTTGCCGGTCAGCAGCTGGAAGCTGCGCCGGGCGATCTCCAGCTTGCGCTCCCGCGTGACGCCCATCCCCTGGATCGGATCCTCGTCGATCGTGCCCACCACCACCGCGGCTCCGTAGTCGTGAACGAGCGGGCAGATCTTCTCGAAGCGATCCTCCCCGTCCTCCAGATTGATGGAGTTCACGATCGCCTTGCCCTGGCACCAGGTCAGCGCCAGCGCCACCGCCTCCGGCAGCGTGGAGTCGATCATGATGGGCGCCTTGATCATCCGCACGAGATGCGAATAGAACCGATCCGTGTCCACGAGCTCGTCGCGATCCGGATTCTGCAGGTTCACGTCGATGATCTGGGCGCCGCCGCGCACCTGCCGTCGCGCAATGTCCGCCGCCTCCTCGTAGCGCTCCTCGCTGACCAGTCGCTTGAAGCGGCGCGAGCCGATCACGTTGGTGCGCTCGCCGATCTGCAGCGGGCGGTTGTCATCGGTGGCTTCCAGGAAGTCGATGCCGGAGACGAACGTCTTCCGGTACTCGGCCGGGCGGCGAGGCGTCGCACCCGGCACCAACCCCGCAAACGCGCGAATATGCTCGACCGACGTGCCGCAGCAGCCGCCGATCACGTTCACCCAGCGCTGATCCAGGAAGCGCTGCAGGACCACCGCCATCTTCTCGGGGGTCTCGGAGTAGTTCCCGTTCTCGTCGGGCAGGCCGGCGTTCGGAACGCACGAGGTGAAGCACTTGGCCAACTCGGAGAGGCTGCGGATGTGATCGGTCATGAACGCGGGGCCGGTGGCGCAGTTGAGGCCGATCGACAGCAACGGGAAGTGCGAGACACTGGTCCACAGCGCTTCCACGCCCTGACCGGCCAGCATGGTCCCCGTGGGCTCGATGGTCCCGGACAGCATGACCGGCAAGCGGACGCCGGTGCTGGCGAACGCCTGCTCCAGGCCCAGGAACGCGGCCTTCACGTTGCGCGTGTCCTGCTGCGTTTCCACCAGCAGCAGGTCCGCGTGACCCTCCACGAGCCCGATCGCCTGATCCCGGAACGTCTCGATCAGGCCGTCGAACGTCACGCCGCCCGTCACGCTGATGGCCTTGGTGGTGGGTCCGATCGAGCCGGCCACCAGCCGCGGCCGGTCCTCGGTGGCCCACGCGCCGGCCGTCCGTTTGGCGATCTCCGCGGCCAACCGGTTGATCTCGATGGCGCGGTCCTGCAACTCGTACTCCGCCAGGACCAGCGAAGTGGCCCCGAACGTGTTGGTCTCCACGATGTCCGCGCCCACCTCCAGGTAGCTCGCGTGCAGGTCCGCCACCACGTCCGGCCGGTAGAGGACCAGCGACTCGTTGCAGCCCTCGAGCGCGGGGCCGCCGAAGTCCTCCGCGGTGAGGTTGCGATTCTGGAGGCCCGTCCCGGTGGCGCCGTCGAGCACCAGAACGCGCTCCGCGATCAGGTCGCGGATCTCCGCCTCCGAACGGCGGGCGGGAACCGGGCTGCTCAGATCCACGGCCGGGCGCCCGGCGGGTGAGGTCATTTCCTTCATTCCACGTCCTCGGGAAGGGGATGCCGTCAATGTAACCAAAAAACGGACTCTGGTCCCGTATCGGCAGCGGGACGCATCCCCTTTTCGGCTATCGAACCCGATGCTAGGGTGCCCAGCGCATGGTCACTCTCCCCGGTCTCCTTCGGAACTCGACCCTTCTCGCGCTGGGCACTGCCGCGTCCAAGGGCCTGGTGCTGTGTTCGTACCTGATTCTGACGCGCCTCCTCGGCCCGGAGGACTTCGGCCGGTACTCGCTGGTGTTCGCCTACCTGGCCTTCTTCGAGCTGGTCGCGGACGCGGGGCTGGACACGATCGCGGTCCGCGAAGTGTCCCGGCACGGCATCCAGGAGGAGACGCGGCGAGGCGTGGGCGACGCGCTGGTCCTGCGCTGCCTGCTGATCCTGTTGGTCGTCCCCGCGGCCGCGCTGCTGTTCCCGTGGATCACCGGCAACCCGCTCCCCATCGCCCTGGTGGGACTGGCCGGTCTCGCCATGATTCCCAGCAACCGTCGGGCCTCCCTGCGTTCGCTCTTCGAAGTGCCGTTTCGCGCCTCGCTGGAGATGGGCTGGCCCACGTTCCTGGGGGTGGTGACCGAAGTGGTCCACCTGGCCGCCCTGACCTGGCTCGTGACCAGTTGGGGCCTGGGCGGCGCCATCGGGGCGCAGACGCTGGCGGCACTTCCCTTCCTGCTGTTGCTGGCCCTCCTGTCGGTGCGCCGCCTTCCGCCGATCCTCCGCCCCACGCGGGAGCGGTTGCGCGCGCTCGCGGTCGCTTCGTCGCCCCTGCTGGGCATTCTGTTCCTCAGCGTGGTGCTGTCCCGCGTGGATGTCCTGATGCTGGAGCGCATGCGCGGTACCCACGCGGTGGGACTGTACGCCGCGCCCGTTCGGATTGCCGAAGCGGTGAACTTTCTCCCGATCCTGTTGATGACGTCCGTGTATCCGCTGTTCGCCCGGTTCGTCAGCGACGTGCCCATGGTGGATCGACTCTTCCG
>BQJX01000260.1 GCA_021604925.1 Gemmatimonadota bacterium | reverse complement strand
GGACGCCCTGGTCATCGTGACCGCCGCCGCGCCGTTGCGCCTGGACCGGCTGGAGGCGCGGGGAGTTCCGCGCGCCGAGGCCGAGCGCCGGATGGCGGCCCAGCTGGATGACTCCACCAAGATCGCGGCCGGGGACCACGTGATCCGCAACGACGGGTCGCTGGCGGACCTCCAGGGTGCCGTGGATCGCCTGCTCTCGGATCTGGGACGGGACGACGCCCCGACTTCCGGGTAGACTGCAGGCCGCGCCCCGTCCTGGGGCCCAAGAGGAGAATCTCGATGAATGAAGAGATCCGAAGGGCGCTGGCCGCCCTGGAGAAGAGAATCGCCGACCTCCGGAGGTATCTTTGACGTCGATGAGCGTCGAGGCCGGATAAAGAAGCTGGAGGAGGTCACCACCCAGGAGGGGTTCTGGGATCGGGCGGCCGAGGCGCAGCGCGTCCTCCGCGATCTCAAGCTGGAACGGGACTGGGTCACCGCCTACGACGGCGTGCACGCCCGCCACGAGGACCTGAGCGTGCTGGCCGAGCTGGCGGCCGAGGAATCGGACGAGTCCGCCGAAGCCGAAGCGCGCGCCGGGGTGGCGGCACTCGAGAAGTCGATGGAAGCGCTGGAGGTCCGCAGCCTCTTCCGGGACGAGGCGGATGCACGGGCCGCGATCGTGAATATCAATCCGGGCGCGGGCGGTGTGGACAGCCAGGACTGGACCGAGATGCTGCTGCGCATGTACCTGCGCTGGGCGGAGTCGCGCGGCTTCGAGACGGAGATCGTGAACCAGCAGTTCGGCGACGAGGCCGGACTCAAAAGCGTGTCGGTGATCGTGCGCGGCGAGTACGCGTACGGGTACATGAAGGTCGAGACCGGAGTCCATCGGCTCGTGCGCATCTCGCCGTTCGACGCGCAGCATCGGCGCCACACGTCCTTCGCCTCCGTGTTCGTCTTTCCGGAGGCCGACGACGACGTGGAGATCGAGATCGACGAGTCGGATCTGCGCGTGGACACGTTCCGCGCCAGCGGCGCCGGCGGACAGCATGTCAACAAGACGGATTCGGCGATCCGCATCACGCATGAACCCACCGGCGTGGTGGTCACGTGCCAGACGGAGCGCTCGCAGCACCGGAATCGCGATACGGCCATGAAGCTCCTGAAGTCGCGGCTGTACGAACGGAAGCGGGAAGAGGAGCGCAAGGAACGCGAGAAGCTGGAAGAGAGCAAGGGCGAGAACGCATGGGGCAACCAGATCCGGTCCTACGTGTTCCAGCCGTACACGCTCGTGAAGGACCATCGCTTGAATCTGGAGAACGGCAACCTGCAGGCGGTCATGGACGGTGACCTCGATCTGTTCATCGAGGCGGCGCTCATGGCCGGGATCGGCTCCGGCGGGGGCGCGACCGTGAAGGAGAAGAAGTGACCGAAGACACAAGGACCCAGGCGCGCGAAGAGAACGACCAGATCCGTTTCCGGCAGGAGAAGCGGCAACGCCTGGAGGCGGAAGGGATCCCCGTGTTCCCGAGCGCCTATCCGGTGACCCATACGGCGGCGGAAGCGGTGGCCGCGTTCTCGGACGACGGCGACGAGCCGGTCTCCGTGCGCGTGGCCGTGGCCGGCCGATGCGTGGCCAAGCGCAAGATGGGCAAGGCGTCGTTCCTGCAGCTGCAGGATCGCAGCGGCAAGGTGCAGATCTACTTCAAGCGCGACGTGGTGGGCGAGGATGTCTACGCGCGGCTGACGGCGCTGGATCTGGGTGACTTCCTGGGCGTGACCGGTACGCTGTTCCGGACCCGCACCGGTGAGATCACGGTGGAAGCGGCCGAGTGGACGTTCCTGTCCAAGGCCATGCGGCCGCTCCCGGAGAAGTGGCACGGCCTGGCGGACAAGGAGCTCCGCTTCCGGCAGCGCTATCTGGACCTGGTGGTGAACGAGGAGTCGCGCCGCGTCGCGGTGGCGCGTTCGCGGATGATCTCCGCCATGCGCCGGGTGCTGGACTCGCATGACTTCCTGGAAGTGGAGACGCCGGTCCTGCAGCCGATCTACGGGGGCGCTTCGGCCCGCCCGTTCCGCACGGAGCACAACGCGCTCGGCGTTTCCCTGTTCCTGAGAATCGCGAACGAGCTGTATCTCAAGCGCTGTCTCATCGGCGGCCTGGAGCGCGTCTACGAGTTCGCCAAGAACTTCCGGAACGAGGGCATGGATCGCACGCACCAGCCCGAGTTCACCATGGTGGAGATCTACCAGGCGTATGCGGACTACCGCGCCGGCATGGCGCTGACCGAGGAGCTGGTCGCGGCGGCCTGCGAGGCGGGCAACGGCACTCCGAAGATCGAGTACCAGGGCCGCGAGCTGGACTTCGGCAAGCCGTGGAAGCGCGTCACGTATTTCGGAGCGCTGGAAGAAGTGACCGGGGCGGACCTCTCGGATCTCGACGAAGGGCGCATTCGCGAGATGTGCAGAAAGCACCACGTGGAACTGCCGGACGGGAACCCTTCGGCGGCCACGCTCCTGGACAACCTGTTCTCGGATGTGGTGCAGGACCATCTCTTCGAGCCCACGTTCGTGATGGACCAGCCCAAGATCATGTCGCCGCTGTCCAAGCAGAAGCCGGAGGCGCCGCACCTCGTGGAGCGGTTCGAGCCGATCGTGGCCGGCATGGAGATGGGGAACGGCTTCTCGGAGCTGAACGACCCCACCGAGCAGCGCGCCCGCTTCGAGGAGCAGCTGCGTCTCGCGGATCGCGATGCGGACACCATGGTCCTGGACGAGCCGTTCCTTCGCGCCATGGAGCACGGGATGCCGCCGGCGTCCGGGCTTGGGCTCGGGATCGATCGACTCATGATGGTGCTGACCGGAACGGATCAGATCCGCGAAGTGATCCTCTTTCCGGCGATGCGCCCCGAGGGCGGACAGGCGTCCGATCCGAAGGAACCGTCGTGAGCTATCCCTGGTTCGTCGCCAAACGGTACCTGCGCGCCAAGGGTCGCGGGCAGTTCCGCGCCCTGATCACCGCGCTGGCCGTGGGCGGCGTGGCGGTGGGCGTGGCGGCTGCGATCATCGTGCTGGGCGTGATGAACGGGTTCTCCAAGGAGGTCCGCGGCCGGATCGTGGGCACGAACGCCCATCTCGTACTGCTGGATCCCGCGGAAGAGGGGATCGCCAACGTGGATGCGGTTCGCGCGCAGGTGGAAGCGGTCCCTGGGATCGTGGCCACCGCGCCGTTCGTCTTCGGCAAGATCCTCATGACATCGGACATGGATTCGGAGGGTGCCATCCTGCGCGGCGTGGATCAGGAGCTGGAGCGTCGCGTCACGGACGTGGTGGCGCGGATCGATCCGCCGGACGCCTCGTTCGACGCGCAACCGCAGCTGGCCGGCCCCGATCTGCCGGGGATCGTGCTCGGCAAGGATCTCGGCGCCAAGCTGCGCGTGGGGATCGGCGAGCAGGTCGTGGCCACGATTCCGGAAGTGCGTCGCCGGGGGATTCCGCGCATGCGCACGTTCGCGGTGGCGGGCTTCTTCGAATCCGGAATCTACGAGTACGACTCGGCGCTGGCGCTCACGTCGGTGCCCGCGGCCCAGGAGGCGCTGAACATGGACGATCGTGTCACGGGCATTCTGGCCCGCGTGGACGACATGGATCGCGCGCCGGAGATCGGCGTGGCGGTCATGGACGCGATCACCGAGCCGGCCCTGTGGGCGAACGATTGGATTCGACAGAATCGGCAGCTGTTCATGTGGATGAAAATCGAGAAGCTGATCGGCTACCTGATCTTCGCGATCATCCTGACCGTTGCGGCGTTCCTCATCGCGTCCACGCTCATCATGATCGTGCTGGAGAAGACGCGGGAGATCGGCGTGCTCATGTCGCTGGGGGCGGATCGCCATGGGATTCGGTCCGTGTTCCTCCTGGAGGGAATGGCGATCGGCGGCTTCGGGACGGCGGTGGGGTGCCTGACCGGATGGCTGGCGTGCCTCGGCCTGGATCGCTATCGGCTGCCGCTGCCCGGGGACATCTACTTCATCGAGACGCTTCCCGTGGACCTGTGGTGGGGCGACCTGGTGCTGGTGAGCAGCCTGGCTCTGGTCATCTGTGTCCTGTCGGCGCTGTACCCGTCGTGGCGGGCGTCGCGACTCGTGCCGGTGGAGGCGATCCGCTATGAGTAGCCCGGTACTGACCGGAAGCGGCCTGGAGCGCCGCTTTGCGTCCGGCCGCGGGATGCTGGAGGTGCTGACCGGCGCGGACGTGGAAGTGCAGGCCGGCGAGATCGTGGCCGTGGTGGGCCCTTCGGGATCCGGCAAGAGCACGCTGCTGCACTGCCTGGGAGGACTGGACCGGCCGGATGCCGGGACCGTCCGCGTGGAGGGCGACGATGTGTGGCAGATGTCGGAACGGGACCTGGCGCGTCTTCGGAACCGGAAGATCGGGTTCGTCTACCAGTTCCACCATCTGCTCCCGGACTTCACGGCGCTGGAGAACGTGCTGTTGCCGCGCCTGATGTCGGGAGAATCGCACGAAGCGGCCGCGGACGCGGCCCGTCGGCTGCTGGAGTGGGTGGGCCTGGGCGACCGGATGACGCATTCGCCGGGCGAGCTGTCCGGCGGGGAGCAGCAGCGCGTCGCCGTGGCCCGCGCGCTGGTGAATCAGCCCAGCGTGGTGCTGGCCGACGAGCCCTCGGGCAACCTCGATCTGGTCTCGAGCCGTTCGCTGCACGAGTTGCTCCACCGGATGCGGGACGAACAGGGCGCCACCTTCCTGATCGCCACGCATGATCCGGGACTGGCGGCGACCGCGGATCGCGTCCTGCGGATGGAGGCCGGCCGGCTGATGGAGGCCGACCGGGACGATCCGAAGACGTGGATTCCCAGCGTGGCGGTCACCCCGTGAACTGCGAGCGCTGCGGGGAGTCGCCGGGAGAGATCCGCTACACCGAGTACACGGGCGGACAGGCCCGCAAGCTCATGATCTGCAAGCGCTGCGCGGAGGATCTGGGATTCGGTCCGTTGGAGAGCGCCGACCCGCCCGCCACCGCATCGCCTGGTGCGCCGAGTGCGCCCGACGCGCCGCCGGACGCGGCGGCCGTGACCGGCCCGGTCCCGCCGG
>BQJX01000259.1 GCA_021604925.1 Gemmatimonadota bacterium | reverse complement strand
TGTACGACGCCACGCAGCGCGTCCCGCTCGTGTTGAGCCACGCTTCCGGTCGCGTGGGGATCGAAACCGCGCTTCGTTCGCTGGCCGACGTGGCGCCCACGCTTCTCGAAGTCTGCGCCGCGCCCGCTTCCAAGCAGCACGAGGGGACGTCGCTGCTGAGGCCGACCGAAACGGACGGCGTGTACGTGGAGAACCGGAGCACGGAATACTTGCGCGGGTGGAGTTCCCTGTACGGCTTCCGGACCGCACAGTGGAAGTACGTGCGGGCTCCCCGTTCGGAGCTCTACGATCTCGGGCGCGATCCGGAAGAGAGCGTGAACCGCTTGGATGAGTTTCCGGACGTGGTGGCGGCGCTTTCCGCCCGGGTCGACGCGGTGCTCGCGGAGTCGACGGATCCCACGCTGCAGCGGGTGGAGCCGGAGGTGATCGCCAAGCTGCAGTCGCTGGGATACCTGGCGACCATCGAACCCGGGACGGCATCGCATCCCACGGAAGACCCCAAGGACCACGTGGCCGGAGTGGTGGCCATGTTCCGCGGGCAGGAGGAGTTCCTGCGCGGCAATCTGCTGGAGGCGCGGCGACTCCTGGAGGAAGCGCTCGCTTCCGACCCGCAGATGAAACGCGCGCACTCCTATCTGGCGGGGACGTACCTGCAGCTGCGTGACTTTGACGCGTGCATCCAACACGGTCTCGCGTTCCTGGATATCCCGCCCGCCGTGAACGAAGGGCCCGTGCATCTCACGCTGGGCGAGGCCTACCTGGCCTCGGGGCGTCCGCGGGAGGCCGTGGAACATCTGCGTCGCGCCCGCGAGGTGGACCCGGGAAGCCGGCGCGCGGCGAAGTTGCTGGCCGCCGCCACTCAGCGCGTGAACTGATCCACGATCCGGTCCACGTCGGCAAACGTGGCGCTCAGATCCCGGCCGTCTGCCTCGTGCCGGAGCTGGCCCACCACCTCCGAGAAGAGGCGGCGCTCCGCAGCCTCCTGCTGGTAGCCGGCCATGGTGGCGGACCGCGTTTCGCCCTCCAGAACGGCCGGCGACGCGGGCGCGCGGCGAAGCGTTCCCCGCGCCCGATCCAGGAGCGTGCGGGCGCGGTCCTCATCGCCCTGCTTCCACGCCACGTAGCCGGCCAGGAAGAACGCGGAGGTGGCCTGGTCGTTCATCCCGTAGGCGTCGGCAAAGACCCGCGCGGCCTCGGTCAGGCGGCCGCGCGCCAGTTCCGCTTCGCCCCATCGAATCAGGGAGCCGCTCTCTTCCTGGTTGATTCGATGCGCTTCCTGGAACGCCTGGACGGCGCGGCCCAGATCGAACAGCTCGCCCGCGTCGGGGGAGGAGTGGAGCGCGCCGATCTGGATCCACGCTCGGCTGCTGGCGGGATTCGCGAGCAGGAGGCGCTCCCACGCATCCTTGGCCTGGGCGTAGTGCCGAAGGTGCAGATAGCAGTTGCCCAGTCCGTAGAGCGAGTCGTCGTGGTGCGGATCGAGGGCCAGCATCTCGCGCAGGACCGCGGCCCCTTCCTCCCACCGGCCGTCCAGGACCAGCGCGTTTGCCTTCCGCTTGAGCTCCCAAAAGCGTCGCGTGTCCTCGCGACCCAGCGCGGTGGAGATGTCGGATCGAAGGGCGGGGTTCGCGGTGGCGGCCTCGACGGGCGCCGATCCCCGGTGTGGGGACTCTCGGGGCCCTCCGCCTTCGGTCAGGGTCCAGTGCCGGTCCGCCGCGAGATCCAGGTAGACATCCCGCGCGCCGTTCGCCCATGTCACGACCACGCTGTCCGCGCGCGTGGCGGTTCCAAGTCCCACATGGAGGTCCGTGACGCTCTGCGACAGGTAGGACGGAACCGGCGTGGCCTCGCGAAGCTGGGTGCGGCCGCCGGCGTGGATCAGGAGGCGGGCCCCGATTCCGGACGGGTGCCCCGTGGTCGCCTTCAGCCGGATCGCGAGATGATGGCCGCGCGTCGAATCGTTGCGAAGGAGCCGCGCGCGTCCCCGGTTGCGACTGATGACGATGTCCACGTCGCCGTCGTCGTCATAATCGGCAAAGGCCGCGCCGCGTCCGACTCCCGCCGGCGACGTCCGAATCCCGGCGGCGGCGCCCACCTCGAAGAAGCCGTCCTCCGGACCGCGGTTCCAGTAGAGGTGGGGGTCCATCGCCACGAGTTGCGACGGATCGCGTCGATTCTGGAACGTGCTTCCGTTCGCCACGAAGAGGTCCGGCTGTCCGTCATCGTCGAAGTCCTCGAACGCCGTACCCCAGCCGATGAGATCCAGCGCGATCTGCCCCAGCCCGATTCGATCCGCATCGTCCACGAACATGAGCGGCGCGTCGCCCGTGTCGTCGGCCAGGTCCTGGGCCAGGTTGGAGTAGAGCGCGTTCTCCTGGGCGATCCAGTGCGTGATGAACATGTCGAGGTCGAGGTCGCCGTCCCAGTCACCGACCGCGATGCCCATGGCGCCGCGGTAGTCCGCCACGATGGCCTCGTAGCTCACGTTCTCGAACGTGCCGTCCCCGAGGTTGCGGTACAGGGCGTTGTCGCTGACGTCGTTCGCGACGTACAGATCCGGCCAGCCGTCCGCGTCGAAGTCCGCCCACGCGGCGCACAGGCTTCGCCCGGACTCTCCCAGCACTCCGGCCGCCTCGGCCCGCTCCGTGAACGTTCCGTCCCCGTGATTCACGTAGAACCGGTTCTCGTGCGGCGGCCACGAGGATGGATTCAGCGTGAACGGAAACTCCGTGTTCCCGTTCGAGCCCATTCCGGTCCCCGGCGGCTGCTCGTCGTACTGCGTGTATCCGCAGACGTAGAGATCCAGGTCGCCGTCGCGATCGAAGTCGGACCAGGCGGCGCCGGTCCAGAACCCGGAGCCCGCCAGGCCGGCTCGGGCCGTGATCTCTTCGAACGTGCCGTCTCCACGATTGCGCCACAGGATGTTCTCACCCCAGGACGTCACGAGCAGATCCAGATGGCCGTCCGCGTCCAGGTCGCCCCACGCCGCTCCCAGGCCGCGGTGCACCGTGTCCACTCCGGCCGCCTCGCTCACGGCGGCAAAGCGGCCGTTTCCCAGATTGCGGTAAAGGCGGTCGCCGGGTCCGTCCCCCGGATCCGATCCGAGGGGTACCGCGAAGTTGACGAGGAAGAGGTCCGGCCAGCCATCGTTGTCGAAGTCGCCCCAAGCGGCTCCCGACCCCATGTCTTCCGGCAGTTGGCGGGTTCGTTCGAACGGGAAGTGGTGGAACGCCAGCCCGGCCTCGTCCGTGACCTCGGTGAACACCAGCGGCGACGTCGGATCGGTTCCCGAACGGTCCAGCGCGCGCGTGATCCCCTCGGTCTCCGTTCCCGCCACGTACGCCGGGTCGGTCTGGAGCGAGCGCGTCACGACCCACGCCCCGCCCAGCAACACCGGGGCGGAGCAGTAGATCAGCGTCTTCTTCAGCAACCGTTGCCGACGGGACACCTAGGTCCCCTCGATCCGGATGGTCTTCTCGTCCGAGGACATTCGGATGACGGGCGCGGTGAGCGGTTGGTCCTCACCGAACATGAAGTTCAGCAGGTACTGGTCCACCTTGCGGTAGTCCAGATGAGCGCTTACGTGCAGCGTGCCCGCGCCGGCCGGCGAGTCCACCCGGAAGTCGCGCTCGATCGTGCGCTCGCCGGCAGGTTCGGGCGGGTCCATGGCGGCGGTGGCCATCAACTCGGAGGGGCAGGCAAACGTGTAGCTGGCGGCGTCGCTGAACCCGGGGAAGATCGCCCGCCGGAATCGCACACCCACCATCTCCCAGAGATTGTGACGATCGATGAGGTTCCCGTAGCGATCCACGGGCTCCGCCTTGAACATGAACGTCCCGGGATCGATGAAGTGGTCTTCGTCCACCGAACCGCTGGAGAAGACCACCTGCCCCTGATCGTCGGTGACTTCCAGGTTGATCCACGACTGGATGATGTCCAGCGGGCCGGTGGGGAAGTCGTGGCCCACCTTGTTGGACGTGATCAACACCCGCAGATCGACCGCTTCTCCCGGGCGAACGCTCTCCGGACACTGGATCTCCACGTTCACGGCCGGCCCCGCCGCCCACTTGTACTCGATCTCCGGGATCTCCCGCTCGCCTCTCAGCCAGTCCTCGGTGAGCTGGGCGTGCTCCTCCCACCCCTCCAGCTTGAGGAGCGACGGCACCAGGCTGTTCGCCCCGATGAAGCGGTGGTCACGATGCATCCCGTCTCCGGCGGAGCGGTACGAATCCAGGTCGTCTCCGGACGCCGGGTCGGTGGACGCGATCAACGGCATGTGGCACTCGCGGCACTCCACCACCATGTTGGGGTCGTCTTCCGGGTTCCACTTGCTCTTGCGCCAGTTGTCGTACTGGTTCTGCAGCTGAACCCAGCCCACCTGATTCACTTCCTCGTCGATGAACTGCTTGTGGCACGCGGCGCAGTACTCCGGGGTCTTGAAGAGTCGCTTGGAGTATTCCGCCAGATGCTGGTCCGGGTAGGTTCGGATGAGGAAGTCGGACATGAACTTGCCGAAGCCCTCCTCGGTCTCTCCGACGTAGCGTTTGGGCTGGATCATCGTGTAGTTCGCGTTGCCCTGCAGATCCGTGTCCCGAATCGAGTGACACACGATGCACGAGATCCCTTCCTGGTAGCCGCGCAGGCTGGTGAGGTCCTCGGTGAAGATGTTCTTCGTGCCGGAGAACAGCGACGCCGGATCGTGGCAGCCGCCGCAGTAGCGGGTGGATTCGGCGCCATTCTGCTTGGCCATGACTTCCTGGATCGCCTGGAACGCCGGATCCATGGAGGCCCAGCGGTGCGCGCTGATGGACCATTCCGCCCGAATCTGTTCGTGGCAGCCGCTCGTGCCGCAGCTCTCGCTGCCGGTCAGGGAGCGGTCGTCGTACGCGCCTCCCGAGGCGGTCGTGGCCAGACTCGGGCGGAACGGGCTTCCGTCCTCTCCCCAGGTGTAGTCCTCGGGGAACTCGTTGTTCCACTCCACCCTGGGGTAGAGCGCGGAGACCGCAATCAGCACCGCGAATGCGACCAGGTTCGTCCCGAGGATGCCTTTCGTCCAGCGGCGTTCCGCCTTGAGCAGGGAGCCCGTTCCGGCGGGGCG
>BQJX01000258.1 GCA_021604925.1 Gemmatimonadota bacterium | reverse complement strand
TCGCCAAAGCCCAGAGCGGCCAGGGAGGCCCCGTGGTCCGTCTCACGCAGGAATGCCTCCAGGGAGGACCCGGACCGCGAGTAGGCGTCCACGGCGGTGCGGGCGCCGTCGTCCAGCCGATGGGAGGTGCCGGTCAATTTTCGGATCTCCTCCACGAGACGGCCGGCGCAGACGAAGTCCTCCAGGGCGAAGTACGCCCCGGACGCGGCGCAGACGATGGTGATGAACTCCTCGGAGGCGGCGCGGCGCGCGCACGCGGTCAGATTCACGAAGGACGCGGCCACGCAGGCTTTGGCATCCCCCAGGGAGGCCAGCGCGCGCGCCCCGTTCGTGGTGGAGAGCAGCAG
Organism: Gemmatimonadota bacterium; assembly: GCA_021604925.1. Classification (GTDB taxonomy): domain Bacteria; phylum ARS69; class ARS69; order ARS69; family ARS69; genus BQJX01. The sequence goes on along the minus strand of BQJX01000258.1, from coordinate 4,759 downwards.
CGTCTTGTCCTCCACGAGGTCCGCGGTGTACTCCTGCGGCGAGTTGCCCAGGTGGAACCCCTCGATCCGCACGTTGTCGCGCTCGCCGCACAGCAGCGTGGCATCGCGGTCCAACGTGGCCGCCAGGCGCGTGGCCTCCTCCACCGACTTCACCGGAATCACGGCCCGGGCCCCGGCCTCGAATGCGTACGCCATGGTGGTGCACGCACGGAGGACGTCCACCACGATACAGAATCGAGGCTCCAGATCGATGGCGGGCAGTCCCCACGGCGTGGCGAGAACCTCGATGACCCGGCGGTCGGTCATCGAGTTGCCAACCGGTCGGCGGCCTCGGCCTCCGGCTCGGCCGCCTTGGCCACGCGGGCATCCAGATAGCCGGTGTTGTACGAACCGGTGACGAACGGGCCGTCGTGGAGAATCTCCATCAGCAGCGGCACGGTGGTGTGCACGCCGGTGAGCGAGAACTCGCCCAGGGCCCGTCGCATGCGTTGAATCGCCTCTTCCCGGTCCGCACCGTGCGCCAGGATCTTGGCAACCATGGAGTCGTAGTAGGGCGGAATGGCCGCGCCGGCGAACAGGTGGGTGTCCACGCGGATTCCCGGCCCTCCCGGAAGATGCAGGTCCTCCACGGTTCCGGGGCTCGGCGCAAACCCGCGCGACGGATCCTCCGCGTTCACGCGGCACTCGATCGCGTGTCCGAGCGTGGCCACGTCCTCCTGCCGGAACGAGAGCGGCAGACCGGAGCAAACGCGGATCTGCTCCTTGATCAGGTCGCGCCCGGTGATCATCTCCGTGACGGGATGCTCCACCTGGATGCGCGCGTTCATCTCCATGAAGTAGAAGCGCCCTTCGGCGTCCAGCAGGAACTCCACCGTGCCCGCGCCCACGTAGGCCAGTACCTTGCCCGCGCGAACGCCGGCCTCACACAGGGCCTTGCGGGTGGCGTCGTCCAGGGCCGGGCTGGGGCTCTCTTCGATCAGCTTCTGGTGGCGACGCTGCACCGAGCACTCCCGCTCGAACAGGTGGACCACGTTGCCTTGGCTGTCGCCGAGAATCTGCACTTCCACGTGCCGGGGATTGAGCGCCAGTCGTTCCAGGTACATCTCCCCGTTCCCGAACGCGGCCAGCGCTTCCGCCGACGCCGAGTTGAACGCGCTCTCCAGTTCATCGGCCTCGTAGACGCGACGCATGCCGCGCCCGCCGCCGCCCGCCGACGCCTTCAGGAGAACCGGGTAGCCCACCTCTTCGATGGCCTGGCGCGCCTCTTCCACCGAGTGCACCGGGCCGTCGGAGCCGGGCAGAATGGGAACGCCGGCTCCACTCATGGTATCGCGCGCCACCGACTTGTCGCCGACACCGCGAATCGTCTCCGGACTGGGTCCGATGAACGTGACCTCGCACGACTCGCACACTTCGGCGAACTTGGCGCTCTCCGAGAGGAACCCGTAGCCGGGATGGATGGCGTCGCAGTTCGTGATCTCCGCGGCGCTGATGATGCGTGGGATGTTGAGGTAACTCTCCGCGGCCGCCCCGGGACCGATGCAGACATCCTCGTCCGCCATCTGCACGTGCAGGGCATCGCTGTCCGCCTCCGAGTGAACGGACACCGTCTCGATGCCCATTTCCCGGCAGGCGCGAATCACTCGAACGGCGATCTCGCCGCGATTGGCAATCAGGATCTTGCGAAACATGCCACCACCCGTTTGGGCGGGTCGGAGATCCTAGCCTGCCTCGGAGATCTTCTGTTCCAGGTCGTCCGTCACCGACTCGAACTGGGACCACGAATTATCCGAGGAAGCCTCGATTCCCTTCACCCGCAAAGCGAACTCATCAGGACTCGTGCTGTTGGTCAGGGCCTCCTCGTACGTGATGAAGCCTTCCTTGTACAGCTTCATCAGCGACTGGTCGAAGGTCTGCATGCCGTACTGCACATGACCTTCCTGGATCGCCTGGCGGATCGCCCCGGTCTTCTCGGGGTCGATGATATACTCCTGAATGGTCGGCGTGCAAAGCATCACTTCCACCGCCGGGACCCGGCCCTGCCCATCCATCCTGGGAATCAGGCGCATACTGACGATGGCCTGGAGGCAGGAAGCCAGCAGCAGGCGGATTTCCGTGTGCTGGTGCGTCGGGAAGAAGGAGATCACGCGGTTGACGGACTGCGCCGCGTCGATCGTGTGGAGCGTGGACATCAGCAGATGGCCGGTATTGGCCGCCGTGATCGCAATGGACATGGTCTCGAGGTCGCGGATCTCCCCCACCATGATCACGTCCGGATCCTGCCGGAGCACGTGACGCAGGGCCGCCGAGAACGAGTCCGTATCGGTCCCCACTTCGCGCTGGGCGACCAGCCCGTTCCGCTTGGCGTGCAGGAACTCGATCGGATCCTCGATCGTCACGATCTTGGCGCGCTTCTCCTGGTTGATCAGTTGCAGCATCGACGCCAGGGTCGTGGACTTGCCGGAGCCGGTGATGCCGGTCACGAGAATGAGACCGCGCGAGCGCATGCACAGTTCCTTGATCACGCTGGGCAGCATGAGCGACTCGAGCGGCGGAATCTCCATCGGCACCAGACGGAAGACCATGGCGATGGTGCCACGCTGCTTGCAGACGTTCGCGCGGAACCGGCCCAGGCCCGGCACGCCGAACCCGAAGTCGATCTCGCGCTTGGTCTCGAACTCCTTGAGCTGCTTGGGCGTGAGGATCTGCTCGGCGAGCGCCACCATGTCTTCCGGAGTCACGGTGGACTGCTCGGTGGGCTCCAGCGCGCCGTTGATGCGCATGACGGGCGGGAACCCCACAAAGATGTGGAGGTCGGATCCACCTCGGTTGACCATCTCTTCCAGCGCGGATCGGAGCTTCACGGTGCCTACCCTCCCCCGCGGGGAAGCCAGGCTTCCGGGCGGTGACGTCAGACTGGATCGATGGAGAAGAGCTCCTGACCGTACTCCACGGCCTGCCCGTTCTCGCACCGGACTTGCATGACCGTCCCGGCCACTTCCGACTGGACCTCGTTCATCAACTTCATGGCCTCGACGATGCAGACCACCTGGCCCACGCTCACCTTGTCGCCCACCGAAATGTAGGGCTTGGCCCCCGGCGCGGGCGCCGAGTAGTAAGTCCCCACCATCGGAGCGGCAATGGCCACGAGGTTCGGGTCCGGGCTTTCGACGGCTTCCGCGGCCACGGGCGCGGCGGTCGCCACGGGGGCGGCCGGCGGCGGCGCGACCTGCGCGGCCGGGGCAGCCGGAGCGGCCACGGTCACGGGAGGGGGCGCCGCACGACGCTTCGTGATGCGAATCCGCCCAAAGGGCCGATCGATCTCGAGTTCCTCGATGTCACTGTCTTCGACCATGCGGATCAAGCGCTTGAGTCTCGCCTCGTCCATGGGACCTCCCGTCCGTCATCGATTCGCTGCAAGTCTTGCCAGGAATCCGACCATTCATCAACGCTTGACGCGCTCCACGTAGGCTTTCTTGCGAGTGTCGATCTTCAGAATCTCGCCGGAATTCACAAACAGGGGGACCTGAACGACCGCCCCCGTCTCCAGGGTGGCCGGTTTGGTGGCGCCCTGGGCCGTGTTCCCCTTGAATCCGGGCTCCGTGGCCGTGACCTCCAGCTCCACGAAGTTCGGGATCTCCACGGTGACCGGCTTCTCGCCGTGGAGCAGCACGACCAGCACCTCGTTCTCCTTGAGGAACAGGGCCTGATCCCCGAAGAGCTCCTCCGGAAGCGTGATCTGGTCGAACGTCTCCTGGTGCATCACGTGGAAGAAGTCGCCTTCGCGGTACAGGAACTGCATGGGCGTCTTCTCCAGGCGCACTTCCTCGACCTTCTCGCCGCCCCGCCACGTCTTCTCCACGACGGCTCCGGTGACCACGTCCTTCAACTTGGAGCGAACAAAGGCGCCCCCCTTGCCCGGCTTGACGTGCTGGAAATCCACGATCGTCACCAGCTTGCCATCCAGGTTCAGCGCCATTCCGTTCCGAAAATCGTTGCTCGTGGCCAAAGTTGTCCTCCGTCAATCAGCCGTGGATCGTTCCAGATGGTCCATCAACATTTCGAAGCCCCGGTAGACGCCATCCACTCCGAAACCGCTGACCTGGCCGGTGACGACATCCGCGATCAGGGAGTTCCGGCGGAACTCCTCCCGGGCGTGGATGTTGCTCAGGTGCACTTCAACGGTCGGAACCGAGACGGCCAGCAGAGCGTCGCGCAGTGCCACGGACGTGTGGGTGAACGCCCCCGGGTTGATCAGGATACCGTCCACCTTGCCCATCGCCTGGCCGAGCGCGTCCACGAGATCTCCCTCGTGGTTCGAAACCACCCACGATACCCCATGTCCGCGGTCCGCGGCACTGGCTTCCAGCGCCTGACGGATCTCATCCAGCGTGGTGGTCCCGTAGATGTGGGGCTCCCGCTTGCCCAGCAGGTCCAGATTGGCGCCGTGAATCACTAGGAGTCGCAGGCTCACGGGGTGGGGCCCTTGGCGACGCACTGCCGCAGGTCCGCAATCCGGGCCCGCAGATCGGTCCGCTCCGGGTGGAGCCGAACGACCTCCTCGTAGATCTCGATGGCCTTCTCCTCGAATCCCTGCCGCTCGAAGATCTCCGCCAGCGTGGCGGAGTACAGGGGACTCGGCGGTACGTCGCGGAGTTCCTGCTCCGTGAGTGGGTGTTCGGGCTCGGCCTCCCATTCGGTGTCCCCACGGATCGAGGGAAAGGAGGGCTCGGCTTCGGCGGGCGGGGTCGGTACGGCG
>BQJX01000257.1 GCA_021604925.1 Gemmatimonadota bacterium | reverse complement strand
CAGTACGGGCAGGCCCACCAGCAGCACCAGCGGGTGGTTCGCCACTCCCAGTCCGATGAGATACGCCGCGAGCAGGAAGAGGCGCGGGCGATCGCGGCGCGCCAGCACGGCGGCCAGCAGGGCCGCCACCGTCAGCAGCAGGTTCAACGCGTAGACCTCGGTCACCACCGCCGATTGCCACACGCCTCGGCTGAACGCGAACGCCAGTCCGGCCCCGATCGGCACCAGCCACTGCCGCGACCACACGCTCAGCAGCGCCGCCAGCAACGCGGCGGCGCCGGCCATGCACAGCGCGGAGAAGAGGTTCAGCGAGAACGCCGCCTCGCCGGGAAGAAGCAGCACGGCCAGCCGACCGCCCAGCGTCCACAGCGGATAGCCGGGCGGGTGGGCGATTCCCAGCGTGGCGGCGGCGGTGGCCAGCTCTCCCGAGTCGCCGGCAAAGATCGTGGGACACAACGTGGCCAGGTAGACACAGAACGCGACCACGCCGACCACCAGACCGACGCCGACAGCTCGATTCATGGGGACCTCGGGAAAGGACGGCCGATCGGACGATGCCGGCGCCGCGGAATCAGGGCAAGTCGGGCGACGGCACCTCATCCGAGAGGTGGCGGAAGTACCGTCGAATCAACTCCTCGTACTTGGGAGGATAACGGCGGTCCAGCGCCTTGAGAAGGTCCTCGCGCAGATCCCGATCAAGTTCCTCGATTCCGTCGGGGAGCGCGCCGGGCGGCAGCAGATCCGCCAGTTCCTCGGCGGTCTGGGACTGTCGCTCCTTGCCCAGATCCCGCTCCCTCATGGCGCGCTGCGAATCGAGCAATCGCGTGAGCGCCCACTGCTGATCGCGCAGCACTCCCTCGTCCAGCTCTCCCGACTCCAGGCGGCGGGCCGTCTCGTCCAGCTTCTTGGACACGTCGTCCAGTCGGCCCAGCAGTCCCTGCCCGGATCCCATCTCGTCCAGCAGCTGCTGCAGCTCCTCCTGGATCCGCCGCTGCTCGCCGGCCATCTGATCCAGCTGCCCCTGCAGGCGCTGATCCATGGACTGGCCGCCCTGCTCCATGAGCTCCTTCAAGGCGGCGTTCAGCTTCTGCTGGTCACCCGACATCTGCTGGAGTTGCTGCATCAGTCCCGGCATCGGCATGCCGGACGGACACGAGGACATGGACTGCTGCGTCTTCAGCAGGGCGATGACCACGCTGTTGAGTTCATCCACGACCTTCTCGCCGTCGTCGCGGGCGATGTGAACCGCTCCGTTCTCCAATCCGTAGCCCGCGTCGCGCATGGACTCCAGCCCCGCCTTGAGACTGCGCCCCACCGACGAGTCGAGCAGCGGCGTGTCCTTGGCAACCTCCTGCAACATGTTCTCCACCCGCTCCGCCCCCTGGATGAGCAGGTACTGTTCGTCGGCAAAGCTGCGCGTGGCCGAAGCGGAGTTGCGAGGGATCTCGGCCAGGTCCGCGGTGAGCGATTCCTCATCGTTGGACAGCGACAGCAGATCGCGCACGGCCCGGTTGATCGCGGCCTGGCTGATCGCGATCATTTTCTGGGACATCCCCTGCTGTTGCTGCTGCATCCCGGTGAGCATCTCCCGCAGTTCCGTGAGTGCCTTCTCGCCCTTCTCCTGCGCGTCCTGCTGATTCCCCTCGGCCATGTCCTCGGCCATCCCGTCCATGGACTCGGGGATCTCGCCGGAGTCCATCTTCTCGGACAGCTCCTTCATGCCCTGGCCGTCCTGGGCGTCGCGCATCTCCATGGTCATTTCCGCCAGTTCGCGCAGCTGCTCCTGCATCCGACGGGCCTCTTCGGCCAGCGCTTCTTCCTCGCGGGCCAGCCGGTCCATGTCCCGCTCCTTCTCGTCCGCCGCCTCGTCCTTGGGGTCTCCCTGGGGGGACCCTTCCTCGGACTGGGCCATCTCCTCTTCCGAGGAAGACGACTCGGATTCCGAGGACTCGGAGTCGGAGTCCTGCGATTCGGACGGGTCCGGGTTCTCGCCGGACGGCGAGTTCTCGTCCGACGCACTGTCAGAGTCCTTCGAATCGGAGTCGTCGCCCTGGCTGTCATCGCCCTGGCTGTCATCGCCCTCGGAGTCGTCGCCTTCGGACGGATCGGACTCATCGCCTTCGGACTCGTCCCCCGCTTCCGAGTCGTTGCCTTCGCTGTCCTCGTCGCTCGCGTCCAGACTCTCGGAGTCCTGGGGCGCCGACTCCTCCTTGTCCAGCATGGCCAGTTCGTCGTTCACGCGCTCCTGCCGGGCCGCCAATTCCTCGAGTTCGCGCACCGCCGCCCGCATCTTTTCCTCCAGGCGGAACTGCTTGAGGTTCTCCATGATCCGGTCCAGCTGTTCCATCAGCTCGTCCTGGGTCTCCTGGAACTCGGCCAGCTCCTCCTGTTGGTGACGCGGATTGGTCTCCTCCATCGCCTTCTTCAACTTCTCCAGCGCTTCCTTCATCTCCGTGGTGGCCACCTCGTCCAGCATCTTCCGGATCTGTTCCATCTTCTGCATCGCTTCCAGCGTGGCGAACTCCGACTCGGCCAGCTGCTGCAGGTTCGCCTCGATCTCCTCGCGAGTGCGCTGGAGTTCCCCGGCAAGGTTCTGCTGCTGCTCCAGCGCGCGCTGCATCTCCTGCTGGTTCTCCCAGGAGGACTCGCCCTGCTTGAGGATTTCGCGCGAGATCTCCTCCACCTTTTCCTCTACCTTGCGGGCCTCTTCGACCACGTCCTTCAGATCGTCGATGGACTTCTGCTCGCTCTCGTCGATCTGCGCAAAGATCTCGCCCATGGTCGGGAAGCGCAGCACGTAGTCGCGCGTCCGGGCCGTGCGGGGTCCATCCAGGACGTTGTTGTCCGAGACCTCCAGGTGGTACACGACGGTGTCGCCGGGCAGCAGATCCATCTCCGACAGATCCCACGGCAGGCGTTCCGCCGCCTCGGTGGCCGTCCCCTTCGCACGCCACAGCACGCGACTCTCATGCTCTCCCTCGCGACGGCTGACCTCCCACACCAGGCGAACCGGGCCCAGGCCGTAGTCGTCCACCGCGGAGAAGCGCAGGTGCACCGACATGGTCTCGTCGAGGTCGCGATCCTCTCCCGGCTCCAGCAGGCGGATGAACGGCGCTTCGTCCGAAAGCGCGCGCACGCGGTACTCCAGCGGATTCGGATTGGTCAGGCCCAGTTCATCGGTCACGCTGAGCTTGTAGGTGTTCTCCGCCTCGATGCGGATCTCCGCGCGAAGGTGACGTTCATCCACGATCTCCAGCGCTTGCGGTCCCTCTTCGCCGAAGTGGATCGCGCCCGATTCCGGAGCATTCGTCGAACGGACGAGGACTTCCGCCACGCTCCCCCGCAGCGCGGCCAGGTCGCCGCTGCCGTCCGTGACCACGCGGTCCGGAAGCCCGGTGTACTCGGGGTAGCGATAGCGGACCGACTCCACCGAGAGACTGGGCCGCGGGACGGCGTGCACCGAGAACGTTTCGGACGCCTCCTCGGCGTGGGCAAAGCGATACTCGAACGACTCCCGCACCTGATCGAACGCGTGCTCGAAGCGGGCCGACCGGATCTCGTCGCCATCCGCGTCCGTCTCGCTCACGTCGGTGCCCGTGAGCGGAATCGCGCGCCAGTCGTCCTGCGGGTTCGCGCGCCACTCCAGCGCGCCCTGCGGGCCGCCGTGCCCGAAGCGGGCATGATCCACGCGCGCTTGCAGCGCCACCCGTTCCCCGCGCGGCACGGAGATGTCGCCGGGCTCCACCACGAAACGCGCCGCGGTTTGCGGTCCCAGCTCACCGAACGCCGTCGCCAAGCGAGCCAAGCCCGTTCCGGTTCCGGACAGCCCGAACACGATCGTGAGCACGGCCAGCGCTCCCGCCCCTACCGCGCCCCAGCGGAGCGCGCGGCGAACGTTGGCGTTGTACGGAAGCTCGGTGGGGACCACGGCCTCCACGCGATGCGCCGCGTCGTCCACGAAGGCATCCACCAGATCCGAGGAGTAGCCGGTGCGACCGTCGTCCCGGATGCGCAACACCTGCAACGCCGGGACCAGGTGCTCGCGCAGGACCTCGCTCTCCGACTCCGTCCGACGCGCCGACTCCTCCAGGTCCCGGACCGCCGGGAGGCGAAGCAGGACCGCGCGGCCGATCCACAACACCGGCAGCAACACGACCGCCAGGAAGCCGAGGGCGCGCACGGAGTTCGCCGCCAACGCCCAGGGGCGAGAAGCGTCCGAACCCGGCGCGAACCGATCGAACACGAGAAGCGCGGCGAGCCCCAGCAGCGCCCATCCGAATCCCTGCGCGGCGGCGCCGAGCAACACTCGTCGCGTCTGGCGCCGGCCCAGCCGGCTTGCGGTCTGTCGGAGTCTGCGTCCGCCGTCGGTCATGGGATCTCCCTAGTGCGTCATGGCGTAGGCGACCACGTTGATCGCCATCCGCATTGCCTGCTCGCGGGCTTCGGGCGAGTCGCCGTGGACGTCTTCGTCCTCCAGACCATCGCCGATGTCCGTGTTGTAGGAGTAAAAAACCACCATCCGTCCTTCGTAAAAAATCGCGAGCCCCTGCGGCGGACCGCCGTGGTGCTCGTGGATCTTGGGCAGCCCCTTCGGGAACTCGTAGATCGAGTGGTAGATGTCGTGATCGAAGGGCACCACCACCAGCTCGGCCTCCGGGAACAGCTTCCGAAGTTCCGGCCGGAACGTCTCGTCCATTCCGTAGTTGTCATCGGCAAAGAGGAAGCCGCCGTGGACCAGATACCACCGGAGCCGTTCCGCCTCATCCGAGGTGAAGCGGACATTGCCGTGCCCGGTCATGTGGAGCACGGGAAAGTCGAAGAGCTCATCGTCCAGGGGCGCCACGCGGCCCTCTTCCACCTCCACGTCCATATCCAGCCGGGAGCGCAGCTCCTGGGCGAGATTGGGGAGGGAGGTGGGGTTGGCGTACCAGTCGCCGCCGCCCCCGTAGTGCAGTCGGCCCAGGCGGACGGACGAGCCCAGGGCGTCGCGGTTGCCCGGCGCGGCCTCCGCGGCCGGCGGGGTCACCGGATCCACGGTCAGGGCCACGGCCACCAGCGGGAGCGTGGCCCAGGGCAGGAACGGACGGCGTGGGCGCACGGACACCTCGCGGGAAGAGAGAGTGAGTTCATCCTACCAC
>BQJX01000256.1 GCA_021604925.1 Gemmatimonadota bacterium | reverse complement strand
TGTTCGCCGCGGACCCCGAGGACCTGTTCCAGGGGGACGAAGGCGTGGAGATCTTCTGCCCGCGCTGCGGACGGCGCTGGTGGGTCGAGCGCGACGCGTTCGACGAGCCGATCCCGGCGGAGGAGGATGAGCCTTCCGCGGGCGAGCCGGGCTCCGGAGGGGAGCCGGGCGGCACGTCCGCCTGATCGGTCAGAAGGTCCGGTGCGACAGGAAGCGAACCTCGCCGGCTTCCACGGTCACGTCTTCGAACGTGACCGACTCCACCAGCCGCCCGGTGGGGCCGTAGCAGTCCAGGGTGAGGTCGTGCGTGCCCGGCTCCACGAGCAGACGCACCACCTGAATCGCCTTGGGGAGCGTGATCCAGCTTCGCGTGTCGGCCTTCTCGTTGGCGGCGGTCAGGAAGTTGAAGACCCGGCCGGCGACCTGCCCGCCCTCCTTCTCCAGACCGGCGGTGACCGCGTACTTGCTCAGCGCCCGCAGGATCGACTTCAGGAGAATGCCGCCCATGCGGTCGTCCAATCCGGCGCGGGCGATGGCGGAGAGATCCTCCACCACTTCGGAGCGCATCGTGGTGGTGCCGTTGCCCAGTTGCGCCCAGCCCGGCCGGTCGGCGTTCGTGGGCGGCGGGTACGCCGGCAGCGCAAAGCGAAGCAGGTACGCCAGCTCCTTCTTCTTGTACGGCCGCGGGTGATAGTAGCGATCGCGCAGTGACACGGCCCAGAGACCGCGATCCCCGTCCTGATCCTTGGCGTCCTTCAGGATCGGGATGGTGGCTTCCTCCTGGATCTTGGCGGGAATGAAACCCTCCTCCCAGAAGAGGACGATCTCGGCGCGCCGGGCGAGGTCCGCGGTGGACGGAGCCTGGGCATCCGGGAAGCGCTCCATCAGGCGTTCTTCTTCGTCCGTGTAGCCCTGCTGTCGCGCCAGTCGAATCAGGTCGCGCTGCAACGACGGCGGCGTGGGCACGCCGTACGCCTCTTCGTAGTGCCGATACGCCTGGTCGGCGAGCCGCAGCGACACCCACGCATCGTTGGTCTCGCCCCCCACTTCGTAGAGGATCGCCGTGAGGTACAACGCAAAGGCGTCGTTCCGGTAGGTCGGCGGATCCTCGAAGTCGTCCGCGTACACGCCGAGCTTGTGGTTCAGCTTGCGGCACTCGACCAGGGCGCCGTCGTAGTTGCCCAGGTCGATGTAGTTCAGCGCGCGGTAGTAGTTGATCAGCGCGCGTTCCCACATCTCGCCGTCGTAGGGGATGGTCTCGTCACTCGAGAGGAGCGACAGCACTTCCTTGGAGATCGACTTGGTGTACAGGGCATCGACGAGGTTCTCCGCGCTCTCGAACACCTGGTTCGAGTCGACGTACTTCTCCTGGTAGCGGAGGACGAGGCCCAGCTCCATGAGGTACGGGAGGCCGTCGCCGCCGGGCTTCTTGTCCACCAGGAAGGACTCCGCCGCCGCGAGATCGCCCCGCGCCAGCGGTTCCCGCACCGGCAGTGCCTGACGGCTGTACGAAGCGCAGCCCGCCCCCGCCACGGCGAGGGTCCCCAACAGGAGCGCCTCTTTGAGGAAGCGCACCGAAGTCATGGACGGCTACCCCTTGTACTTCCCTTTGCCGATCAGCTTCTTGATCTTCTTGTCGCCGATCCACACCTTCTCGTTCGACTCGGCGTTGATGAGCTCGAGATCGGTCTGGTAGAAGGACACGCGATCGCCCTCGGCCTCGTCGATGAGCTGGCTGATGGTGCCCATCATCACGTAGTCGGCGCCGAGTTCCCGGCCGAAGCGCTTCAGCGTCTCGGGGGTCACGTTGCCCTGCATGGACTCGCGCTCCGCCCGGATGTCGCCGCGGTCGCCCGCGTCGGCCACCACGCGCACGCGGCCGTCGTTGATGAACGCACGCTCGATGTCGGTGATGAACGTGTCCACCGGAATGTGTTCCATCGACTTGTTGCGCACGACCCCCACGATCACCACGGGGCGAGCGGACGAGCCGGCGTCCGTCTGGTGCCGGGTCAGCCACGGGCTGTTCAGGCAGTTCTGGATCATGGCCGTGGCCACTTCGCGGGAGTCCACGTCGTTCCAGCGTCCGGACAGGTCGATGGTGCTGTCCGGGTCAATCCGGGTCACGCTGCGGCCGCCGCAGCCCAGGCCGGCCAGGGCCAGGACCAGGAGTCCGGTGGTGAGAATTCGTCGGGTCATTTCCTCTACCTCGTGCGGTTGGAGATGGCATCGCGGAGGGTCGAGACGGACGATACACTGGTACCCCCCAACGGGATATGGGTTCCTGGCGAGAATATCGGAGTTGGAGGTCCCCCTCTGGACCGCGGGATCCGGCCCCGGCCGCCGGGCCGCGGCCACCTCCCCCTGGCCGCGCCGCCCGCCGGCCACCCCGTCGCGCGGTGCCCACCTCGCCGATCTCCGGCCTTGCGCCCGGAAGGCGGGCGGGCGACAATCACCGACTTGGCCCCCGATCCCGAATTCAAGGAGTTCCGCCGAAGTGAGTTCGCCTGCGGCCCCGCCGAAACAATCCGTGCCGACCCGGGCCGAGATCGACGTTGAGCATCGCTGGCGCCTGGAAGACCTCTTCGCCACGCCCGAGGATTGGGAGAATGCCTACCGCTCGACCGAGAAGCTGGTCGAGATGCTGGCGGCGGAACGCGAGTCGTTCCATGACGGCGTGGATGCCGCCGCCCTTGCCAAGCTCCTGGAACTGGATTCCCGGCTGGGGCAGGCGCTGGACCGTGTGTACGTCTATGCGCACCTGGACAAGGACGGCGACACGCGCAACTCCGAGGCGCAGGGTCGATCCGAGCGCGCGTCCCGGCTGAACACCCGGGCTTCGGAAGCCACCTCCTGGATCGAGCCCCAGATCCTGGCGCTGCCCCGCGAGCGACTGGAGTCGTTCCTGGATGCCGCCGAACTGGCCGGCTGGCGGCACTTCCTGCGAGATCTGATCCGGCGTCAGGAGCACACGCTCTCCCCGCGGGAGGAGAAGCTGCTGGCCATGGCCGGCGACGTGACCCGGGTACCGCGCACCGTCTTCGGAATGCTGAACGACGCGGACCTGACGTTCCGGGCGGTGAAGGACGAGGACGGCCGCGAGGTGGAACTGACCAAGGGCCGGTACTCGCGCTTCATGGAGTCGCTGGACCGCCGCGTTCGCCACGACGCCTGGGACTCGCTGACCGAGGGCTACGAGAAGCACCGCAACACCGTTTCGGCGCTGCTCTCGTCGTCGGTGCAGCGGGACATCTTCTATGCGCGGGCGCGCGGCTACGAGTCCAGCGTGAGCGCGGCCCTTTCGCCGAACGACATCCAGCTGGAGGTCTTCCACAACCTCATCCGGACCGTGAACGATCGTCGGGACGTGATGCACCGCTACGTGGATCTGCGCAAGCGGCTGCTCGGCCTGGACGAACTGAAGATCTACGATCTCTACGTTCCCCTCAGCACCGCTCCGCCGCCGCAGTTCAGCTACGACGAGGCGCGGGTCATGCTCCAGGAGGGGCTCGCTCCGCTGGGCGAGCAGTACGTGGCCGATCTCACGAACGGGCTGGCCGGCGCCTGGGTGGACGTGTTCGAGTGCCGCGGCAAGCGCTCCGGTGCGTATTCGTGGGGCGCGTACGGCGTGCACCCCTACGTTCTCATGAACTACCAGGGCACGCTGGACCACGTCTTCACGCTGGCCCACGAGATGGGACACGCGCTCCATTCGCACTACACGAACTCGTCGCAGCCCTACCACTACTCCCACTATCCCATCTTCCTGGCGGAGGTCGCCTCCACCACGAACGAAGCGATCCTCATGGATCATCTGCTTCGCACGACGGAAGAACCGGACCTGCGTTTGGCGCTCCTGAACCAGTACGCGGATCAGATCCGGGGGACGGTGGTCACCCAGGTCATGTTCGCGGAGTTCGAGCATCGGCTGCACGAAATGGCGGAGAGCGGAAAGGCGCTTACGTCGGAGACCATCAGCGCCGAGTACCGGGAGATTTTCACCCGGATCCTCGGGCCCCAACTCGTGTTCGATGAGCGCGCCGCGCTCGGGTGGGCTCGCATCCCGCATTTCTACACGGGATACTATGTCTACCAGTACGCCACGGGGTACGCCGCCGCGATCGCGTTTTCAAGACGCATCCTGGGTGGTGGAGATCCGGAGCGCGCGGCCTATCTGGGTTTCCTGAAGGCCGGGGACTCCGACTACCCCATCGACATTCTTCGGTCCGCGGGCGTTGACCTGACCACGTCGGTCGCCATCAACGACACGTTGGACCTGTTCGTGTCTCTCCTCGATCAGATCGAGGAGCACGTTTCCAGGTACGGAACCGCGACAGCCAAGGGCTGATCGCCGGAAAGCGAGATTGACCTTGCCCCTCGACCCGGACTTCCAGCAGAAGATCAAGAAGAAGAACATCGCCGAGATCGAATCCGCGTGGAACGCGCGGATGGAGTCGGCTCCGCGCGAACTGGATTGGTTCTTCGCGGTGGCGGAGGAAATGCACGCCGCCAAGCTGCAGCCCAAGCTCATCGAGCTGCTGCTCTCCCTGTCCGACGCGCTCGGCGTGGAAGACGCGTGGGAAGAGGCGTTCGACGCGCTCGGAAAGGCGATCGAACTGGCGCCGCGCAACCGCGAGGTCAAGACCAAGGTGGCCGAGGTGGTGCGCGCGCGGTTCCCGGACCGGAAGGACGTGGAAGAAGTCCTGAAGACATTCGACGTGGAAGAGGCGGAAGACCCCGTGCGCGCGTTCGGCGCGCTCCACGACTGGCTCCGGTTCAAGAAGGGCGCCGGCTACTGGCTCTTCGGGCGCGGGCTCGGCAAGGTGTCCGAGGTCAACCTGGGCCTCCAGAAGGTGAAGATCAATTTCGAGAAGGCCGCGCCGCTGGTGATGCGCGCCGACGAGGCCAAGCGACTGCTCACGTACCTTCCGGACGACCACTTCATGATGCGCCGTCTCGAGGACGCCGAGGGCCTCGCCAAGGAAGCCAAGGCGGACCCGGGCGCGTTCATTCGCGAGCTCTTCCTCCGGTTCCGGCGCCCCATGACCTCCTCCGAGATCAAGGAGTGCATGGTGGGCGTGATCGATGGTGGCCGCTGGGCCAGCTGGTGGACCAAGGCCAAGGCGCATCCGCAGGTTCT
>BQJX01000255.1 GCA_021604925.1 Gemmatimonadota bacterium | reverse complement strand
GAAACGGAGTATCGGCCGGCGGCGTTCGACGCGGAGGGGTTCATCCACTGCTCGCACGCCCATCAGCTGGTGGCGGTGGCGAACCGGCGGTTCCGGGGTCGGCGCGATCTCGTGGTGCTGGAAATCGACCGGTCGAGATTGACGTGCCGCGTCGTCGAGGAGAATCTGGAGGGTGGCCGGGAGTTGTTTCCGCACATCTACGGACCGCTGCCCCGGGCGGCGATCGCGGCCACGCACCCCTTCCCGAGTGACGAAGCGGGTGAGTTCCGGCTGCCGTCGGCGCTGCGCGACGGAGCACCCTGACCCCGGGAGGGACTTCGGTGAAGGAAGAATCGCTCCTCGAGATCACGCGACGCGAGTTCCGGCAGCTGCGGACGCTGGCGGATGCGGCCATCGCCCAGCTGGATGACGAGGAGTTCTTCCGGGCGACGCCCGGCAGCAATTCGGTGGCGGTGATCGTGAAGCACGTGGCGGGCAACCAGCTCTCGCGGTGGCGCGACTTCCTGACTACCGATGGGGAGAAGCCGGATCGCGACCGGGACACGGAGTTCGAGCTGGGTCCGGGCGACACGCGCGGGTCGCTCACGAGGCGCTGGGAGGCCGGTTGGGAGTGCCTGTTCACGGCGCTGGAGGAACTCGCGGACGAGGACGGGACGCGCGTGGTCCGGATCCGGGGCGAGCCGCACACGGTGTGGCAGGCCATCCATCGTCAGCTGTCGCACTACGCCTACCACGTGGGTCAGATCGTCTACGTGGCCAAGGGTTGGCGCGGCGAGCGCTGGCAAGGCCGGAGCATCGCCAAGGGGGAGTCGCGCGCGTTCAACGCCGCGCCGCAGGCGTACCTGGACGAGGGAAGCGCCCCATGAACGCGGATCCCTGACGATGGAACGACGCCACGTGTTCGACACGATCGCGAGCCAGTACGATCGCTTCCGCCCGGGATATCCCGGCGAGGTGATGGATCGGATCGTGTCGCTGTCCGGCGTAACTGCCCGGAGCCGGATCCTGGAAGTGGGACCGGGAACCGGACAGGCCACGCGACTGCTCGTGGCGCGGGGGCTTCCGGTGGTGTGCCTGGAGGAGGGCGAGCATCTGGCGCGGCAGCTTCGCGAGACGTTCGCGACCCACGCCGGCGTCCAGGTGGAACAGATCTCGTTCGAGGACTGGCCGGAGCCGCGCGCACCCTTCGATCTGTTGCTGGCCGCGCAGTCGTTTCACCACCTGGATCGGGCGATCCGACTGAAGAAGGCGGCCCGCCTGCTGGCGCCCGACGGCAGCCTGGCCCTGATCTGGAACATCCCGGTTCCCGGCGACACGGAGCTGGCCCACGCCGTGGAGGCGGTCTACCGCAAGCATGGCGCCCACGTTCGGGCCACCTCCAGCACGGACGCCCACGAGCTCGAGACGGAAGTGGCCGAAAGCGGCCTCTTCCAGTCCCCGGACATCATCCGCCTCCGCTGGCACCAGTCGTACGAATCCGCGGAGTACATCGGGCTGCTGGCTACGCACTCGGATCACGCGCTCCTGCCCGAGTCCGAACGAAGCGAACTGCTGGGCGCGGTCGCTCGCGTCGTGGACGAGCACGGCGGCGTGATCGAAGTGCATCGGGAGACGTATCTCTACCACGCCAAGGTAAGGTAGCCTGCCGCGCACCGTTCCTCGTTGCGACGACGAAGCAGTCCAGCGATACTGACGGGCCAGAGGGGCGGACGCGGTGGCTCCGTCCCTTCGTCATTTCTCCGGGAGTCCGCTCTTGGTCATTCTCAAGATCATCGCCTCGATCTTCCTCCCCCCGCTCGCGGCGTATCTGCAGGTTGGAATCACCACCCATTTCTGGATCAACCTGGCCCTCACGCTCGCCGGCGGAGTGCCCGGTATGGTGCACGCGCTCTGGCTGGTGTTCACCAAGCGGTCCGAGTAGCCGGGGCCCTGGTCCCTTCCCGCCCGGTCCGCCCGGGATGAGCGCTTGCCGGGGCGGGGACTTGCGGCGAATACTGACGGGAACTTGAACCGCATTCTCGAATCCGCGACAGGAGGAGACCATGAAGTCAAAGGCAACCGCCAACTTCCAGGTGACCCGCTGGGAAGAGCGTCCGTTCGATGAGATGGCCAACGGTCCCAAGCTGACCCGGGCCAGCGTGACCAAGACGTTCCGGGGCGACATCGAGGGCGAGGGCAGCGTGGAGTACCTGATGACCCACCAGAGCGAAACCCACTCGAGCTTTGTCGGTCTGGAGCGAATCGTGGGTCGGGTGGCCGGACGCGAGGGCACGTTCGTGCTGCAGCATGAGGGCACGTTCGAGAGCGGCACGGCCAAGGCGACCTGGTTCGTGGTTCCCGGTTCGGGGACGGGCGAACTGCGGGGCCTCCGCGGCAAGGGCGGCTTCGAGTCCGCCGAGGCGGACGAGTACCCCATCCGCTTCGAGTACGACTTCGAGTGAGCGGTCGGGCGGCGCAACCCTTCCGGAAGAGCGCGCCGCCCGCGCGGCCTAGCCGACGACGGACGGGTAGGTAGCGGCCACCGACTTCATGAACACGTCCACGCCCGAATCGAATGTCTGGACTTCGATCGTGTTCACCGCGCCGGTCTCCACGAGTCGCCAGATGTCGGCGTCCCGGGTGCGGAACCGGAGCTTCAGCCAGATCCCATCGTCCGTGGCCCGAGCGGTGATCACCCGGCCGTGGGGTGGTCCCCCTCGATAGAACCGGACCACGGCGCCTGCCTCGAGGTCGGCGGCCGTGCGGGCTGCCTCCTCGCGGGTCAGTTCCGGGGTCGCTCCCCGGGCCTGCAGCGAACGCGTATCCGAATCGACGCTGTCTTCGAGAACCTTCAGTCGAAAGAGCATCTGTGTCCTCCCGGTCGGGATTGCCGAACCTTCCGGAACAGGTCGGCTGCGATCGGGCAGGAGTTGAGCTTCTTCGCAAAGTTTTTCACCGGGAGGGTGCCGGCGGGGGAACAGGCCCGGCGGCCCGGCCTTGGCGGAGAACGGGCGGTGGGTGGGTCGTCCGGGGGCGGAACGGAGTGCCGGCGTCCCCCGCGCGGGCGGGGGACGGCACCGGAACGCCCTCTACTTCTCCCAGGGGGCCTTTCCCTGCGGTTTCTTGGGCTGGAACTTCCGGAGGTCGTCCGCCCGCTGGTCGTTCGCCTCGCGGCGCTCGGCGTCTTCATCCGTCTCCTCGAAAAGGCGGACCATCTGGTCGGCTTTCTCGCTCTGCCGCTTCTTGAAGTCCTGGACGGCGTCCGAGAGGCCGATCTCCGACACCTCCTCGGGGAGGTCGTCCAGCGTCCGGTGGTCGCCCACGGAGACGTGCATCTCGAACGGATTCTCCACCAGAATCACGATCCCAAGCGCCTGGAGCGCCCGGAGCCGGTGGAGCGTGATCTCGGTCTGGGAGCCCAGCAGTTCGGCCACCTCGGCGGGGGTGGGGGGGCGCCGGAGCCGATAATGGAGGACGCGGATCGCGCCGACGTGGGCGTGGCCCTCCTCACGGCTGATTCTCACGTCCATGGCCCGCCTCCCCGGTTCTGGGCTGGAGCCCAGGATACCCGGTCCCCCGCCGGGCCAGCAAGGGGGACAGGGTTCAAGCCCCGCCCCGAAGCGGCCGATCCGAAGGGCAGGAAACGCAAGTCATGGCCACGGCTGCCAATTCGCCCGGCCGCTTTGACTTGAGAGCGCTCATCCTCTAACTTCTTGCGTCGCTGCGCCCGGAAAACCGAAGGTCGCAGGAAGGAGATTCCATTGGTCAACATCACTGTCGTCGGAACCGGATACGTGGGCCTCGTCACGGGCGCCTGCCTGTCCGATTTCGGAAACCGCGTCGTCTGCGTGGACAACGATCCCAAGAAGCTGGAGACGCTCGGTCGGGGTGAGATTCCTTTCTACGAGCCCGGTCTGAAGGAACTCGTGGAGATGAACCGGACCCGCAATCGCCTGTCGTTTTCGGGGGACATTGCCGCCAGCGTATCGAGCGCCGACGTGGTGTTCATCGCGGTGGGAACGCCGCCGGACGAGCAGGGCCACGCGGACCTGAAGTACGTGCGCGAGGTCGCGGCCGCGATCGCCGAGCACATGGACGGCTACACGATCGTGGTGACCAAGTCCACGGTGCCCACGGGGACCGGGAGCCTGGTCGACAGCATCCTGCGCGAGCGTCGCCCGGAGGCGGACTTCGACGTGGTGTCCAATCCGGAGTTCCTGCGCGAGGGTTCCGCGATCGGCGACTTCATGCGCCCGGATCGGGTCGTGATCGGTGCGTCGTCGGAGCGGGCAATGGACGTGATGGAGAAGGTCTACCGGCCGCTCTATCTCCTGCGGACGCCGATCATGCGCACCACGGTGGCGAACGCCGAGATGATCAAGTACGCGTCCAACGCGTTCCTGGCGCTGAAGATCTCCTACATCAACGAGATCGCGAACGTGTGCGACGCGGTCGGCGCCGATGTCACCGTGGTGGCGCGGGCCATGGGCCTGGACGGTCGCATCTCGCCCAAGTTCCTGCACGCCGGCCCCGGCTACGGCGGTTCGTGCTTCCCGAAGGACACGCTGGCCCTCACGCACATCGCGGAGAAGGCCGGCTACCGGTTCCGCACGCTCGAAGCGGTGCTGGAAGTGAACCGCCTGCAGCAGATGCGCATGGTGGACAAGGCGAAGTCGCTGCTGGGAAGCCTGGAGAACAAGGTGATCGCCGTGCTGGGGGTCACGTTCAAGCCCAGCACGGACGACGTGCGGGACGCGCCGTCGCTCACGATCCTGCCGGAGCTGCAGCGGCAGGGCGCCACGATTCGCGCGCACGACCCGGTCGTGTCCGCGCTGCCGGGCGTGGACAACGTGACCTGGTGCTCCGACGCCTACGACGCCGCGCGCGGTGCGGACTGCGTGCTGCTCCTCACGGAGTGGAACGAGTACCGCGACCTGGACTTCGAGAAACTCGGGGCGACCATGCGCGACAAGACGTTCCTGGACTGCCGCAACATCTACAATCCGCGCGACATGAAGCAGCACGGGTTCCGTCACGTCGGGGTGGGCCGCAGTTTCGAAGCCAGCGCGCCGTGGGCCATGGACGACGTGCTCATCCGCGAGTCCAGCGATTCGATCCCGGCGCCCGAGACCGTCAGCGACCGGCGTTCATGAAAGTCCTGGTCACC
>BQJX01000254.1 GCA_021604925.1 Gemmatimonadota bacterium | reverse complement strand
CTCCGCCGGCACGCGCACGTTGTCGAAGCGGATGACCCCGTTCGCGATCGCGCGGATTCCCAGGAACCGGCAGCGATGCGTGAGGGAGATCCCCGGCGAGTTCATCTCCACGATGAGCGCCGAGATCTGCTTGCGCTCGCGCCCCTTCACCGTCTTGGACGGCGTGCGCGCCATCACGATGAGGAGTTCGGCCGCGAGTCCGTTCGTGCACCAGAGCTTCTCGCCGTTGAGGATCCACTCCGTGCCGTCTTCGGAGAGCTCCGCCGTGGTCGCCATGTTGGCGGGATCGCTGCCGACTTCCGGTTCGGTGAGCGCAAACCCCGAGATGGCGCCGCTGGCCAGGCGCGGCATGAATTGGTCCTTCTGCTCCTTGGTCCCGAACATCTTGAGCGGCTGCGGCACGCCGATGGACTGGTGCGCGGACAGCCACACCGCGGTGGACGCGCAGTGACTCGCCACCAACGCCACGGCGCGGTTGTAGTTGAGCTGGGAGAGCCCGAGCCCTCCGTACTCCTTGGGGATCTTCATGGAAAAGGCGCCCAGATCCACGAGTCCGCGGATCACCTCCGGGGGCAACTCCTGTTCCTGATCGATCCGCTCCGCGTCCACGTGCTCTTCCAGGAACTTCCGCAGCTGCGCGCAGTACGCATCGCCCTCGGCGCGGTCCTGCGCGTCCTGCTCGGGAAACGGAAACACGAGCGAGGGGCGGAAATTCCCCAGGAAGAGTTCCGCGCCGAAGCTCGGCGCCGTCCAATCGGTTTCGCGGGAGTCTTCGGCGAGATCGCGGGATTCGTCGGCGGTGGACGGACTGGACTCGGACATGACTTCGGCTCCGGAAGGTGGGGATCCAGGATCTGTAGAAATCTACCCCTGGGGGGCTCGGTGGGTCCACGCGGCGGCACCCCACGTTCCGTTTGTCGGCGTCCGCGGCCCCCAACTCAAGCCCTCGCGCAGAGTTACGTGGGCCGGCCCGGGAGCCGTTTCCGGGATCGGGTCCGCCGGAGAGCCGCGGTCCCGCGCCGGAGCTGTCGGGGACTCCCACGGTCCGGCTCCCGGTGCTGTCCCGGGACAGCCTCCCCGCGCCTCGCCCCCCTTGGGAGATGGGCACGGAACGCGCTATGCTGGAGGGGTTCGTCCCGGGCGGGAAGGACCACCGGCGGGTAGACCCGCGGGTAGACCGGGGAAGCGGCCCGGCACAGAGACCCACGGAGAAAGCGCGCGGAGAAGACCATGGAACCCGAGATCCACCGCCAGACCCCCGAGAGCCAAGCCAACCGGACCCCGGAGGCCCTGGCCCGGCGATACGGCGAGGTGATCGCCCGGATCGATCTGCTGCTGGACGGCGAGACGGACTGGATCGCCGCCATGGCCACGGTGGTCTGCGAACTGCACGGCGCGTTCGATCGGTACCACTGGACCGGCTTCTACCGGCGCGACGCGGACGATACGCTGGTGATCGGCCCGTACCAGGGCGGCCACGGCTGCCTGCGGATCGCCTGGGGACGCGGCGTGTGCGGCACGGCCGCGGCCAGCGGAGAGACCCAGCGCGTGGACGACGTGCGCGAGTTCCCCGGCCACATCGCGTGCAGCAGCACCACGCTCTCCGAGATCGTGGTCCCGGTGAAGACCCGCGACGGGCGCGTGGTTGCGGTGCTGGATGTGGACTCGGACTTCCCGGCCGCGTTCGGCGACGTGGATCGCGCCGCTCTCGAGCAGCTGTGCAACGAGCTGGGCGCCCGCTTCGGCGGCGTCTAGCGGGACCGGCGCCCCAACGCAGCGCCCCGCGCCGCCTAGCCCCCCAGCAACTCCGCGGCAATGGTGCGGGCCAGCGTGCCGTCCACGTCGCCCTTGTGCTCCTTCATGAGCGCGCCCATCACCTTGCCGAGGTCTCCCGGAGCCGCCGCGCCGCTGGCGGCGATGGCCGCCTGCACCCAGGTCCGAGTGGTGGCCTCGTCGGCCAGGCTCGGCAGGAACTCCCCGATCACGGCCATCTCCGCGCGCTCCGCGTCCGCTTGCTCCCGGCGCCCGCCCTGCTCGAACGCCTCGATGCTCTCCTTGCGCTGCTTCTCCAGGCGTCGCAGGAGCGTGAGGCACACCTCGTCCGAGAGGGAATCCGAGTTGTCCTTCTTCATCTCGTTCAGGAAGACGGCCCGGATCTCCCGCAGGGCCGACAGGCGGGCACTGTCCTTCGCCTTCATGGCAGCCTTCATCTGGGCGCTGATCTCGTCGTGGATGGACACGGGCAGGCTCCTTTTCGTCTCGTTGGATGCAGTCTACTGCGCCCGGGCACGCCTGTCAGGTCGAGGAGAGCCTCATCCGGCCACCTGTGCGGCAGGTCCGGGCCGCCTTGCCGCCCGCGGCCACTGACGCTATGCTGCGTGGTCCGCCGGTGTGCGGCGAACTCCTGGGGGAACTGGAATGCGTGTGTTGGTCACCGGCGCTGCCGGATTTCTCGGCTCGCACCTCTGCGACCGACTGCTGAAGGAAGGCCACGATGTCATCGGCCTGGACAACCTGATCACCGGAAACATCCGCAACATCGAGCATCTCTCGGGGAACTCGCGTTTCCAGTTCATCAAGCATGATGTGACGGAGTACATCTTCCTGTCGGGCCCGCTGGATGCGTTGCTGCACTTCGCGTCGCCGGCCTCGCCCATCGACTATCTGGAGCTGCCCATCCAGACCCTCAAGGTGGGCGCCATCGGCACGCACAAGACGCTGGGGCTCGCCCGCGAAAAGGGCGCCCGGTTCCTGATCGCGTCCTCTTCCGAGGTGTACGGCGATCCGCTGGTCCATCCGCAGCAGGAGGACTACTGGGGCAACGTGAACCCGATCGGGCCGCGCGGCGTGTACGACGAGGCCAAGCGCTTCGGCGAGGCCATGACCATGGCGTACCATCGGTCCCATGGGGTGGACACCAAGATCGTCCGGATCTTCAACACGTACGGCCCGCGGATGCGCGCTCGCGACGGCCGCGTGGTTCCGGCCTTCATCACCCAGGCGCTCACCGGCAAGCCGCTCACGATCTTCGGCGACGGCAAGCAGACTCGTTCCTTCTGCTTTGTGGCGGACCTGATCGAGGGCATCTACCGGCTCCTCCTGTCCGACCTGAACGAGCCGTGCAACATCGGCAATCCGCACGAGATGACGATCGGCCAATTTGCGGAAACGGTGCTCAAACTCACCGGATCAAAGTCCGAAATCACCTATGAGGCCCTTCCCACGGATGACCCGCAGGTTCGCCAGCCGGACATCACGCGCGCCAAGGAGCGCCTGGGATGGGAGCCCAAGGTTCCCCTCGAAGAGGGGCTGACCCACGCGATCCGGTACTTCCAGGAGGCAGGATTCTAGATGCGCGTGTTGATCACGGGCGGTGCGGGGTTCATCGGGTCGCATCTCGTGGACCGGATGATCCGGGACGGCCACTCGGTCACGATCCTGGACGACCTCTCCACGGGGACCCGCGACAACGTGGAGATCCACGAGACGAACCCCGAGTTCCGGGCCGTGTACGACACGATCCTGGCCGTGGACGCGGTGGATGAGCTGGTGCGCGAAGCCGACGTGGTGTTCCACCTGGCGGCCGCGGTGGGCGTGAAGTACATCATCGAGAATCCGTTGCACTCCATGCGCGTGAACGTGCGCGGCACGGAGAACGTCCTGGAGGCGGCGGATCGGCACCGGACCAAGGTGGTGCTGTTCTCCACGTCCGAGATCTACGGCAAGTCGCCCACGCTGCCGTTCCGCGAGGACGCGGATCGCCTCCTGGGGCCCACCACGATTCATCGCTGGGCCTACTCCACCGCCAAGGCGGTCGATGAGATCCTGGGGCTCGCGTACCACGAGGAGCGCGACCTGCCCGTCGTGATCGTGCGTTGCTTCAATACGTGCGGGCCGCGCCAGCGCGGACGCTACGGAATGGTGATCCCGCGTTTCGTGGACCAGGCCATCCGCAACGAGCCGCTGACCGTGTACGGCGACGGCACGCAGACGCGCTGCTTCGGATCCGTGTTCGACGTGGTGGAAGGCGTGACCGCACTGCTGGACTGCCATGAGGCCGAGGGCGAGATCTTCAACGTGGGCAGCAACGAAGAGGTGAGCATTCTCCAGCTGGCTCGCCGCATTCGCGAGCTCACCGGGAGCCGCTCCGAGATCGAGCTGGTTCCCTACGCGGAAGCGTACGAGCCCGGGTTCGAAGACATGATGCGGCGCGTTCCCGACCTAAGGAAGATCCACGAGTTCGTGCGCTACGAACCCAGCCGCAAGCTGGACGACATCCTCTTCTCCGTGATAGAGCATCGTCGCGCAAGCGCCTGATCCGCAATTCACCCTGGCCTTGCGGGAAACGGAACTCGACCCCGGGTCGATCGGAGGAGTCATGCGTTCGCTGCTTGCCGGCCTGCTGCTGTTCGTCCTGTTTTGCCCCTCACCGTCCGCCGCCGAGGAAACCCCGATCCAGCTCGCGCTGTTCGAGCCCGTGCAGATCTACGATCGGGACACGTCGGTGCGCGGAATCCGCCTCAGCCTGATCTACGGATACAACCACGAACTGCGCGGGCTGGACCTGGGTCTGGTGAACCGCACGTCCGGTCTGACCAAGGGGTTGCAGCACGGTCTCGTGGGCGTGGCCGATTCGGACTTCATCGGTTGGCAGAACAACGCCATCAATCTGACCGAGGAGTCGTTCCTGGGCCTCCAGTCGGGCGCGTTCAACAGCGCCGGTGACATGGAAGGCCTGCAGTGGGGCCTGGTCAACGTGACCGAGCACATGGCCGGATTGCAGGTGGGTTTCCTGAACGTGACCAACACGCTGGAAGGACTGCAGATCGGTCTGCTCAACATCGCGAGGGGCAAGGAACGCTTTCCGGTGCTTCCTCTCGTGAACTGGTCGTTCTAGCTCGGCCCTCGATCCGACGGGGGGGGAGCCGCCGGAGTCGGGTCCGCGGTGGGTTCAGCCACGTCCAGGCCGCAGAGCGACCGGAGCCGACTCACCAGGAAGTTTCGGTCGATCGGCTTGGGAATGTGTTCCGTGAACCCCTGCAGCAGGAAGTCCTCACGGCCTCCCAGCGCGGCGTCCGCGGTGACGGCCAGAATCGGATGGACGTAGCCGCCGGCGCGAATGCGGGACGTGGCTTCGTAGCCGTCCATCTCCGGCATGTGGAT
>BQJX01000253.1 GCA_021604925.1 Gemmatimonadota bacterium | reverse complement strand
GCCGGGATTCCACACGAGCCCCAGGCCGTCGGCGAGGTGGCGGGCGTAGCGGAAGCTGATGTACGCGTCGTCGTTGTGGAAGCGGTGCGCCTGCACGGACTGGAAGTAGACCCCGAGGACCGCCACGGCGAGCAGCAGGGTCACGACTGCGGAGACGCGGGGAAAACGGCGCGAAGCCGAGGTGACCGGATCGGCGACGGGCGTGTGGGCGGCGTTGTCCAAGGGGGTCTCCGGCATCGGACCAATCGGCAGAGTCCACTGTGTAACACACCTCGCCGGGACGCGGAAGGCAGCTGGACGAACTTGGGCTGACGACTAGCGTGCGTCATGAACGGGACGCGCGGGACCCGGTGGCGGGTGGCGCTGGCGGAGGAAGGGCGGCGCCACGTCGGCGCGGCGCTGGATTGGATCTGGCCGTCCCAATGCTCCCGTTGCGGGGCGCGGGTGGCGTGTGCCCGGGAGCAGTTCTGCGAGACCTGTTGGGGGTCGTTGAGAACGCTCGCGCCCGCGGATCGTACGTGGCTGGTCCAGGGAGTCCGCGCGCACGCCGCGTTTGCGGTCAACGGGCACTTCCTCGAAATGCTGACCACCTCCAAGTACCGACGCGTGCGCCCCGTGGGTTGGCGGCTGGCCCGGGAGGCGGCGTCCCGGCTGGCGTTCGCCGGGGCCGGCGCGCTGGTTCCGGTGCCCCTGACCCGCGATAAGCGGCGGGAGCGGGGCTTCAACCAACCGGAGGACTTCGCGCACGCGCTGTCGGACGTGGGGTTGGGCCCGGTGCGGGCGGACATTCTCACGCGACGTCGCGGGGGGCGCGCCCTGGCCGGGCGGCGCCGGAAGGAACGGGCCGCTGCCGTGGCCGGCGCCTTCCGCGCGGTTGCCGCCGCTCGCTCGATTCCGCTGGTGCTCGTGGACGACGTGGTCACCACCGGGTCCACCGCCCTCGCGTGCGTCCAGGCGCTGCGATCCGCGGGCTGGGACCAGGTGCAGGTGGTGGCGATGGGGCGCGCATTCCAGGCGTCGCAGGATCGCGCCCATCCCGGCTCGGACCTCTGGGAGCGCCTTTGACCCCGGCCATGACCGCCGCCGGCCCGGACTTGCCGCGCCTTCCCGGGCATCACCGGGCTCGCGGTTCGCTCCGGGAATGGCTAGAATAGAAGGCAACGAGCCTGTCCCCCGTTCGCCGTGCCTCCCCCTTCGGCATCCCTGGGACTCGGGTTCCCGTTTCTGGCCTGATTCACCGAATGAGGGATACGAATGCTGTCATCGAACTGTCGCGCCCACGTCCGAATGGTCGTCGCCGCAGGGTTGTTGACCTGCGTCGCCCTGCCCACGAACGCCCAGATCTTCGATTCCGACAACGTGGTCCTGCTGAGCCGCCAGGACCACTACACCGGCTACAACGACGTCTGGGGCTTTGTGGGGACCGACGGGCGCGAGTACGTGATCCAGGGGACCACCACCGGTACGGCGTGGTGGGACGTGGACGATCCCACCCATCCCGTGCAGGTCCAGTTCATCGCCGGCCCCAACAGCACCTGGCGAGATATGTTCGTGATCGGCAACTACGCCTACGTGGGTACCGAGGGCGGCGGCGGAATCCAGATCGTGGACATTTCGGATCCCACGAACCCCACGCTGGTCGGCGCGTACACGGCCACGGTGAACAGCTGCCACAACATCTTCGGCGACGTGGCCCGGGAACTCATCTACGTCGCCGGCGGTGCCTCCACGGGCGGCCTGCAGGTGCTGGACGCCTCCAACCCCACGAATCTGGTGGAGGTGGGCGCGTGGCAACTCCAGTACTTCCACGACGTGTCGGCGGAGGGCACGCGTGTCTACGGATCCATGATCAACCAGGGCAAGTTCCGCATCCTGGACGTGAGCGTTCCGTCCGCGCCGGTGGCCCTGGGCGCCACGTTCCCGGACGCCAGCAACCATGCCTCGTGGCCGCTGGGCGGCATGAGCCACGTGGCCCTCGCGGCGGAACGGAACGGCGGTCACATCAAGATCGTGGACATCTCCGATGTGAACAACCCGGTCCTGGCGGATGAGGATGACCCGGAGCCCGGGACCTCCATTCACAACGTGCACGTGCAGGGCACCCGCATGTACTGCTCGTGGTACGTGCGCGGGACCCGCATCTACGACGTCGCGGACCCCACGAACATCGCCGAGATCGGCTACTTCGACACGCTGCCGGAAGCGGGCAGCCTCTTCGCCGGGAACTGGGGTGTGTACCCGCATCTGCCCAGCGGGCTGATCGTGTCCAGCGATCGCACCCACGGAATGTTCCTCATGCGCTATGACCCGGACGCCGCGCGGCTCGACGGTGTGGTTTCGTCTTCGGCGGGCGGGCCCTTGACCGGTGCCACCGTGAACCTCGTCACCACCACGTTGGACCTGGTCACGGATGCCACCGGCGCGTACCGGTTCGCGGTGGCGCCCGGTACGTGGGACGTTCAGGCCAGCGCGTTCGGGCACTCGCCGGCCGTCGTGAACCTGTCGGTGGGTGCCGGGGGAACCACCACCACTCCCATCGTGCTGAGCAAGTTGCCGTCGGGCGGCGTGTCCGGTCGCATCACGGACCAGACGACCGGGCTGCCGCTGGAGCTGGTGGATCTCGCGATCCAGGGGACCCCGCTGAGCACCACCACGGACGCGAACGGCGACTATGCGTTCCCGGACGTGCCCACGTCGCCTTCGCCCATGTACGAGCTGGAGATACGCGCCGCGGGCTACGGCGTCCCGGACGGCAGCATCACGCTGCAGACCGGTGTGCAGATCACGCGCGACTTCGCGTTGGAGCCGGCGGCCGCGTATGTGGACTTCTCCGATCCCACGGGCTGGACCGTCACCAACGACCCCGGTACCACCGACGGGTTCTGGGAGTTCGGCGAGCCCAAGGGGACGTACGCGAACGGGATCCCGGTGTCGCCCGAGTTCGACCACACGACCGACCCCGAGGATCAGGCGGCCGTGACCGGCAACGAGGCCGGCTCGCCCGCCAACAGCGACGTGGACGGAGGGGCCACCCGCCTCCTGTCGCCGGTGTACGACCTGTCGGGGATGCTGGAACCGCACGTCTTCTACTACCGCTGGTACGCCGTGAGCGACGTGGACGATGCCTGGCAGACCCACGTGACGACCAACGGCGGTGCCCAGTGGGACCTGGTGGAGAGCACCACCGAGAACCAGGCGTACTGGTCGGGGATCGACGTGGACCTCACTCCCATCACGGGTTCGGCGTCGGCGGTGCAGTTCCGATTCACCTGTGAGGACCAGGGCGCCGGCCAGATCATCGAGGGTGCGCTGGACGACTTCGCCCTGTTCGATGCCGCGTCGGGAGCCGTGGACGTGGCGCTCCCGGAGAAGCGTATCGGGCTGTCGCTGTCGCAGAACTATCCGAATCCGGTGCGGCGCGGCACGCGCATCTCCTTCTCCGTGCCGAACGAGGAGCACGTGCTGCTCTCCGTGTTCGATGTCACCGGTCGTCGCGTGGCGGTCCTGCTGGACGACGTGGTGCCCACCGGATTGCACGCCGCGGAGTGGGACGGCCGGATTCAGGGCGGTGAGCGCGCGGCCGCCGGGGTGTACTTCTACAAGCTGCACACGGCGTCGGCCATCGAGACGCGCAAGCTGGTCGTCGTGCGCTGACCGGGTTGCACTTCGCTCCGGGATTCGGCGGCCATCGG
Organism: Gemmatimonadota bacterium; assembly: GCA_021604925.1. Taxonomy (GTDB): domain Bacteria; phylum ARS69; class ARS69; order ARS69; family ARS69; genus BQJX01. The sequence goes on along the minus strand of BQJX01000253.1, from coordinate 1,473 downwards.
GGGACTCCCGGTGGCCGCTTTCTTCGGGTGTGCTAGCATCGCGCCATGACTTCCCTTCGTCTTGCCGCCCTCGGGTTCGGGCTCGGCCTGGTGGCCGCGGTCGTGCAGTCACTCACGCTTCCGTGGGGCGCATTCGGGGTGGACCAGTGGCCCTGGCTGCTGGCGGCGTTCGCCGGATCGGGAGCGGTGCTCACGGGGCTTCTGGGGCGGTGGACCGGCCGGGCCTCGCTGCTCATCACGGCGCTCGCACTGGCCGCACTGGTGTTCCTGAACCCGCGCCCGCTCCCCAGCGTGTTCCTGGTAGTCACCGACACCACCCGCGCCGATCACCTGTCGCTCCACGGCTACGAGCGGGAGACCTCGCCCTTCCTGGAGGAGTTGGCGGCGCGCTCGGTGGTCTTTGACGACGCCCTGTCCCAGGGCTCCCACACCATCGTGTCCACTCCGGCGCTCCTGGCATCGTGCTATCCGTCCGAACACGGGCTGAACGACTACCGTGACGTGCTCTCCGGCGAGCACGTTCTGATCTCGGAGGTCCTGAAGGAAGCCGGCTACTACACCATGGGACTCGTGACCAATCCGCACCTCAGCTCGCAGAACGGCTTTGCGCAGGGGTACGAGAACTACGAGCTCCACGGGAAGGGGACGGAGGAAGTGGTGCGGGCGGAAGACCTGCGGCCGATCATCGAGAGGAAGCTGGACCTGCATCGACCGCTCTGGGAGGACCGGTTCCCGGAGTCGCGCCGCGGAGCCCCCGTCTTCGGATTCCTGTTCTATACCGATCCGCACTCGCCCTACGCTCCGCCCGATCCGTGGCCGTTTCGATTCGCGCCCGAAGGGACGGCGCGCGAGCACCTCCCCTCCGGGTGGGAAGAGTCGGAGAGCCCCGACCCGGCGCAGCGCGACGCCATCATCTCCCAGTACGACGCGTCCATTGCCTACTGGGACGATGAGTTCCGTTCGCTCGTGGCGTCGCTGGGCGAACGAGATCTCTGGGAACAGTCGCTCCTGGTGTACACGTCCGACCACGGGGAGGAGTTCCTCGAGCACGGCCGCGTGGGTCACGGCTTTACCCTGTTCGAGGAAGTCGTGCACGTGCCGCTGATGATCTCGTTCCCGCCTCCGGTCCGGTTTCCGCCGCTGCCGCGCACGTCGCGCCGCGTCGCGGGTGCCACCGCGGGAATCGACGTGGTGCCCACCGTGCTGGAGTACCTGAAGCTCCCCGTTCCGGACGAGTACCGCGGGAGCAGCGTGCTGGGTCCGGCGTTGGGGCGGGAGGCACCGGATCCCGAGCGCGCCGTGGTGCTGGAGGAGATCCTGCAGCACACGGAGTTCCACGACATCGTGGCGGTGCGGGACCAGCGCTTCAAGTTCGTCCGGCTGCGTCGCGGGGTTGGAGAGCGCCCCGAGGAGGCCGAGTTCCTGTTCGACCTGCGGGAGGACCCGGGGGAGACGGTGAACCTGATCGACGGA
>BQJX01000252.1 GCA_021604925.1 Gemmatimonadota bacterium | reverse complement strand
CCCCGCTGATCCGGACCGCGATCGCCGCGGCGCTCTTCGGCCCGCTGATGGTGCCGGCACCAGCGACCGCCGAGGACCCTCGCGATCCGGTGATCCTGGTCGAGGGAGTCCCCATCGAATCGGGGCTCCGCACGTTGCTCCTGCAGGAGACGTTGCGCGCGTACCACTCCGGTCGGGACTGGTTCGGGGCGGACGTTCGCGGCACGATCACCGTGTCGTGGGCGGCCGATCCGGCGGCGCTGGCCCAGCGCATCGGCTCGGATCCGGGTCCCGTGGCGGGCGTGGCGCTGGCGCACCGGAATCTCATCGTCCTGAACGCGCAGGCGCTCGCCTCGCGGCCGGACCGGATCGTGAGCGTCCTGCACCACGAAGTGGATCACCTGGTGTTTGCGGCGGCCACGTCGTCCGCGGAAGTGGACGCTCCACGCTGGCTCAACGAGGGCATCGCCATGTGGCGCTCCGGGGAATGGGACCTCGGCCTTTCCTATCGGTCGGATCACGCCACGCTGCTGCGGGATGCCTCCGCGGCGGGCAGCCTTCTCAAGTTCGAGGATCTGGACGGCGCGTTTCCCACCGGCCCGTTCTTCCACGTGGCGTACGCCCAGAGCCTGTCCTTCGTGGAGTGGCTGCTCCGCCGGGACGGCGAGGACGGACTCCGCCGATTCATCGCGCGGCTGAACGAGGACGCGGATCCGGAACCGGCGTTCGAAGCGGCGTTCGGGATCTCGCTGGCGGCGGCGGAGCGTGAGTGGCGAACGGAGATCGGCGGGGGATGGCTCGCGTGGCTGCCGAGCGGGCAGGCGCTCATCCACTTTGCCTGGGGCGGGCTCGGGCTGCTGGTCGTGCTGCGGTTCATCGTGGTGCGCTGGAAGTTCCGCCGCTCCATGCGGGAGGAAGAGGAGCCGTTCCAGCTGGAGATCGGCGAGGTCCCGGGACCGGGAGACACGGACCGATGAGTTCGCCGCCGCCGGTCGACTACGAGTCCATTGCCCGGGGTCGGCATCCCGACCCGTACGCCGTGCTGGGACCGGAGCTCCTGCCGGACGGCGACGGCGTGCTCGTGCGGATCCTGAGCCCGGGCGCGTTCTCGGTCTCCGTGGAGTGGGAAGGGCAATCGATCCCGGCCCGGTGGATCCATGGCGACGGCGTCCTGGAGGCGCGACTTCCCGGGGCGAAGATGCCGGTCCGATACCAGTTGCGCGTGGAAAAGGCGCGCGGCGAGTTCGAGGTGGTGGAGGATCCGTACCGCTTCGCGCCCGTCCTGAAACCCGCGGACCTCCGGAAGTTCGCGCTGGGCGAGGACACGCACGCGCAGGAGCGGCTGGGCGCGCGCGAGCGGGTGCATGAGGGCATTCGGGGAATGCACTTTGCCGTGTGGGCTCCGAACGCCGCGCGCGTGAGCGTGTTCGGCGACTTCAACGGCTGGAGCGCGCGACTCCACGGGATGCGCGCGGTGGGCGAAACGGGAGTGTGGGAGACGTTCGTTCCCGGCGTGGCCGCCGGCGCCCTCTACAAGTTCGACATCCGCACGAAGCGAAACGGCCGGAAGTCCGTGAAGGCCGATCCGTTCGGGCGGGCCATGGAGTTGCGGCCGAACACGGCGTCGATCGCCTGCGCGGATGTGCCCTTTCCCTGGACGGACGCGGACTGGATGAGCGAACGCGCGCGGCGGCAGGCGCCCGACCATCCCCTGAGCGTGTACGAAGTGCATCTGGGTTCCTGGCGGCGCGCGCCGACCCAGGCACCGGCCCCCTCCGACGGCGGAGAGACGAACTGGCTCGATTGGGATCGGCTCGCGGAGACCCTCATTCCGCACGCGCGAGACCTGGGGTTCACGCATCTGGAACTGCTGCCCGTGACGGAGCACCCCTTCGACGGATCGTGGGGCTATCAGACGGTCGGCTACTTTGCGCCCACGTCGCGCTTCGGCGATGCCGACGGCATGCGTCGCTTCGTGGATCGGGCGCACGCGGCGGGGCTGGGCATCCTCCTCGACTGGGTGCCGGCGCACTTTCCCCGGGATGCGCACGGGCTCGCGTACTTCGACGGGTCGCATCTCTTCGAGAACGAGGATCCGCGGCGCGCCGAGCAGCCCGACTGGGAGACGTACGTCTTTGACTGGGCCCGCCCGCAGGTCCGTTCGTTCCTGATCTCCAGCGGCCTGTACTGGTTGGAGGAGTTCCACGTGGACGGTCTGCGCGTGGATGCCGTGGCGTCCATGCTGTACCTGGACTACTCGCGGGGGCCGGGAGAGTGGAAGCCCAACGAACAGGGTGGCCGCGAGAACTGGGACGCCGTGAAGTTCCTGAGAGCGCTCAACGAAGAGGTTCATCGTCACTGTCCGGGCGCCATCACGCTGGCCGAGGAGTCCACGTCGTGGCCGGGAGTGACCCGCGAAGGCAAGGACGGCCTGGGCTTCGACTACAAGTGGAACATGGGCTGGATGAACGACACGCTGTCGTTCTTCCGGATGGAGTCGCGTCAGCGCGCGGCGGCGGTCCAGCAGCTGACGTTCGGGCTCACGTACGCGTTCTCGGAGCGGCATCTGCTGCCGCTCTCCCACGATGAAGTGGTGCACGGCAAGGCGTCCCTGCTGTCCAAGATGTCCGGACGGGACGGGGAGCGGTTTGCGAACCTGCGATCGCTCTACGGCCTCATGTGGGCGCATCCCGGGCGCAAGCTGCTCTTCATGGGGGGCGAGATCGGTCAGTGGTCGGAGTGGAACCACGACACGGAACTCGACTGGAAGCTGCTGGACTACCCGGAGCATCGCGGGCTGAGTGCGTGGCTGACGGCGCTGAATGCCGCGTACCGGAAGGTGCCGGCGCTGCACGAGGTGGACGACGCGTGGGACGGGTTCCAGTGGCTCGAGTTCACGGATCCGGTGCACGCGCGGATCTCGTTCCTGCGCCGGTCCCGGTCGGGGAGCAGCGTGCTGGTGGTGGCCAATCTGTCCGATTCGGTCTGGAAGAAGGCCACGCTGGGAGTGCCGCTGGCCGGCACGTGGCGGGCGCTGGTTCACAGCGACGACGAAGCCTACGCCGGTCGGGGGGAGGGCACCCGCTCGGCCCGGACGCGGCCGGGAACCCGGCACGAGCAGCCGCACTCCGTGGATCTGGAGGTGCCGCCGCTCTCGATCTCGTACTGGACTCCGGCGTCGAAGCGCCGAGCGCCGCGACGCACGCAGTCCAAGCAATCCCGCCCGCCCCAGCGATCCGCCGGCGATCAGGACGCGTAGAGCTGCACCTCGGTGGAGACCCGGTCCGCCATCTCCAGCGTGGCCTCCAGGTCGGGGTGGCGCAGCATCACGAACCCGTCGCCGATGACGGAGGACCGCGAGTCGCGCCGCGGCTGGCCCACCGGAGTGAGGTTCACGGCACAGATGTGATGCCCGAACTCCTCCAGCACCCGATCCAGCCCGTCGATCTTGCGAACCGTGCCGCGACCGTTCGCGCGCTTGAAGATGCCCGCGGAGAAGTACTTGCGATCGATCGGCTGCGTGAAGCGCCCGTGGCAGACCGCTTCGGCCCAACCGCGGTACAGATCGATGTCACACGCGAAGTTCATGAGGTCCACGGTGCGAACGCCGGGCGCCCGCGCCGCGATTTCTCCGAACACCGCTTCTCCGTCCGGCTTGCGGTACCACTCCATGTGCGTGAACCCGGTCTGGACGCCCAGCGCCTTCATGACCGCAAAGCCCATCTCCCGGCCCTGTTCCACGTGATGGGAATCCACATCCCGTCGACAGATCGTCTGCTGGCTGATCCACTCGTGGGCTCTCGCCACCAGCGCCCGCGGCCGGTAGTACGCAATGTTGTAGTACGCGGGCTCGCCGCGGATCGCCACCGTATCAAACGTGTAGTCCTCACCCTCCACGAACTCTTCGACGGAGACTTCGGGGACGTGGCGAACCAGTCCGATCACCCGCTCCAGGTCCTTCTTGTCCTGGACCTTGTAGGTGTCCTGCGAGCCGGCGCCGTCGATCGGCTTCACGATCAGCGGAAACCCGATCCGCTCCGCGTGTTCCCAGATCTGCCCGGACGTGGTGGCGTTGCCGTGACGCGGCGTTCGAATTCCCGCTGCGTCCAGACGCTGCTTCATGACCTCTTTATCGCGGAACGGCGTCGTCTCGTCCGCGGTCATGCCCGGAACCCCCAACATCTCGCGGATGCGCGCGGCCGGAATCATCACCGGCTCCCAGAGCGTTTCCACCAGATCGATGGACGTGCGCGAGGCGACCTGGCGCACTTCGTCCAGCAGCGACGGGATGTTCGTGAGCGACTTGACCTGCACGTAGGCGGACAGCGACTCGCGACACATCTCGGGGAGCGCCGCCTTGGGCTGGTCGCCCATGCCGATCACCTTGGCCCCGACCTCGGCGAGGCCGCGCGTGAAGAACGGCTGTTCTACCGGAAAACCGGGCGAGAGCATGAGAACGTTCATGGGATTCCTCCGAAACAGTGGCCCGGATCCTAGCCTAGTTCCACCCGGATCGTGCGGACGATTTTGGCCAGCGCGTCGCGCACGACCTCGGTCTGTGGATGGCGGACGATCACGAAGCCGTCACCGTCGTAGGTTCCGGTGGTGGGAGCGCCCGGGCGGGGGAGTTGGACCTCCACGGCCAGGTCGCCGAGTTCGCGCGCGATCTCCTGAACGCCCTCCACGGCTGCGATCCGGCCCGTCCCCTGGCCCCGGAGGAACGCGGCTCCCGCGGCGAACGGTCTCGCGGGCGGATCGAACTCGTCAAAGACCATGAGGCGCGCCCAGCGATCGTACAGGTCCACGCCGTGCGCCCAGGAGATCAGCGTGACGAACTGGGCTCCCGGCGGTCGAGCGCCGACTTCCGAGATCGCCAGCGAACCGTCCCGACGGCGAAACCACTCCATGTGGCTGAGGCCGTTGCGGAGCCCAAGTGCGGCGAGCGATCGCGCGGCCACGGGGGCGATGTCCGCGTACTCGGGACTGTTCGCCTCGCGCGGGATGATCACGCACCACTGGATCCAGGGGTTTTCCAGCACCTCCAGCGGGCCCGGGTAGTAGTGGCAGGACGAGAACCACACGAGCCGACCGTTCTGGCAGACGCTGTCAAAGGAGTGCTCGCGACCCGTGACGAACTCCTCGAGCATGGTGCTGGTGCCCGCGGCGCTCTCGGTCGCGAACGCTTCGT
>BQJX01000251.1 GCA_021604925.1 Gemmatimonadota bacterium | reverse complement strand
GTCCGCTGCTCGCAATCGCGCTCTCGATCGGTGGATCATAGAGTACAATCACCACCGTCCCCATCACGGCATCGGGAGAGACACCCCGATGGCACGACTCGAGGCCGTTCGGTGAACAACGTGCCTAGGAATGACAGCTAGGTCGCTACGAGACCGCGGCCGGCACCTTGGCCAGCGCGTCTTCCAGATCCTTCCAGAGGTCTTCCAGGTCCTCGATCCCCACGGAGATCCGCACCAATCCGGGCGTGATTCCCAGGGCGTCGCGGTCCGCCTGCGAGATGGACGCGTGGGTCATCTCCGCCGGCTGCGAAATGAGGCTCTCGACTCCGCCCAGACTCTCGGCCAGCGCGAAGATCTTGACCTCCTCCAGCATTACCCGGGCCGCTTCCCGCGATCCCAGGTCGAAGGAGATCATGCCGCCAAAGCCCCGCATCTGCTGCTTGGCCAGCTCGTGGTGCGGATGCGAGGCGAGTCCCGGGTAGATCGTGCGCAGCGTGGCCGGGTGCGCGTCCAGGCGCTCGGCCAGCACGCGGGCGCTGGCGTCGTGGCATTGCATTCGCAACCCCAGGGTCTTGGTGCCCCGCATGGCGAGCCAGCAGTCGAAGGGACCGGGAATGGCGCCCGCCGCGAACTGGATGAAGCGGATCTGCTCCGCCAGCTTCTCGTTCGACGTGAGCACGATGCCGCCGACCATGTCGCTGTGGCCGTTCAGGTACTTCGTGGCCGAGTGCAGCACCACGTCGGCGCCCATCTCCAGCGGTCGTTGCAGGTACGGCGTGGCGAACGTGTTGTCCACCACCATCACGAGCTTGTGCTCGCGGCACAGCGCCGACAGCGCCCGCAGGTCGGAAATCAGAAGGTTCGGGTTCGTGGGCGTTTCCACGAACAGCATCCGCGTTTCCGGTCGGATGGCCGCACGCACCGCTTCCACCTCGTGCGTCTTCACGCGATCGAACTTGAGCCCGTGGCGCGTGCGAATCCGCGAAAAGAGCCGGTGCGTGCCGCCGTACACGTCTTCCGTCATGAGGAAGTGGTCGCCGGCGCTCAGCGTGCAGATCGTGGCGTCAATCGCCGCCATTCCGGAGCCGAACGCGATCCCGTGCGTGGCCTTCTCCAGCGCGGCCACGTTCTTTTCGTACGCGGACCGGGTGGGGTTGTCGCCCCGTGCGTACTCGTAGCCCTGATGGACCCCGATGCTCTCCTGCACGTAGGTGGACGTCTGGTAAATGGGCGTGATCACGGCCCCGGTGGAGGGATCGGGTTGCTGGCCCGCGTGCACGGCATCGGTGGAGAAGCCCATGGAGCGCCCTTTGCAAGAGAAGTGGGTAGGTGGCGGTCGAACCGCAGACTCCAGGGTAGGGATCCAGGGACCGCTTCGTCAAGAGGCGCGGAGCGCCGGGTGCGGCCGGGCAGCCGGAAGCGGCGGTTCTGCCCCTTCCCGGAGGTCGCCCGGTGTCGTAGCTTACCCGCCGAGGAGGAACTATCCATTGCACAAGCGTCTGTTCATTCCGGGGCCCACCGAGGTCGCGGAAGTCGTCCGCCAGGAAATGAGTCGGCCCCCGGTGGGGCACCGATCGGAAGAAGCCACCGTCCTCGGCGGCCGCGTCATCTCGCAGGTCCAGAAGCTCCTGAACGCGCGGGGCCCCATCTTTCTGTCCACGTCGTCTTCCACGGGGCTGATGGAGGGCGTGGTGCGGAACGGGTCCGCGCGCCGGTTCCTGTCCGTCACCTGCGGGGCCTTCGGAGACCGCTGGCACCAGATCTGCCACATGAACGGCAAGCCCGTGGACGCCCTGGAGGTGGAGTGGGGCCGGGCGGTCCGGCCCGAGCAGGTCCGGCAGGCGCTGGCCACCGGCAAGTACGACGCCGTCCTCCTGACCCACAACGAGACGTCCACCGGGATCCTGAATCCGCTCGCGGAGATCGCCCAGGTGGTCCGCGAGTTCCCGGACGTCTTCCTGTTCGTGGATGCGGTCAGTTCCGTGGCCGCCGCCCGGATCGATTTCGACGGACTGGGGCTGGATGGCCTGCTGGCGGGCGTTCAGAAGGCCCTGGCGGTGTCTCCGGGCTTCTCGCTCATGGCGGTCACCGACCGGGTCATCGAGCGGGCCCGGGGGATCGAGAATCGTGGGTTTTATTTTGATTTTGTGCGACACTACGCCTCGTATGAAAAGAAGCAGGGAGTCACGACTCCTTCCACGTCGCACCTCTACGCCCTCGACCTCCAGTTGGCTCGAATCCTGGAGGAGACCATGCCGGCCCGCGAGGCTCGTCATCGGTTGATGGCGGCGCGGACGCGAGCGTGGGCACAAGAGCGCTTCGCGCTTTTCCCGGAAGCTGGGTACGAGTCCATTACCCTGACGGCCGTTCGGAATACGCGCGGCGTGGATATTCCCGCGCTCAACGAGCAACTGGCCAAGCGCGGTGCAGTGATCGGGAACGGCTACGGTCGTCTCAAGAACGAAACATTCCGGATCGCGCACATGGGCGAGATCCGGCTCGAGGAAGTCGAGGAACTCCTCGGCTGGATCGACGAAATCCTGGGGTTGTGCTGATGAAACGAATCGTCATTCTGGATCCTATCTCCGACGACGCGGCCAAGCGGCTTGCGGACGAAACCGGCTGGGCCGTTGAGAAGCGCCTGGGGCTGAGCCCGGACGAAGTTCCCGCGAACGTGGAGGACGCCGACGTCCTCATCGTCCGTAGCTCCACCAAGTTGACGGCGGAGGTCATCCAGGCCGCGCGTCGCCTCAAGGTGATCGGCCGCGCCGGCATCGGTGTGGACAACATCGACATGGAAGCCGCGTCCGAGCGTGAGATCCGCGTGATCAACACGCCCGGCGCCACCACCACCTCGGTGGCCGAGCTCACGCTGGGCGCCATGCTCAGTCTGGCGCGCTGGATCCACGCGGGCGATGCGTCCGTGCACGCCGGTGAGTGGAACCGCAGCCAGTTCCAGGGCTTCGAGTTGAAGGGCAAGCTGCTCGGCATCATCGGCATGGGCCGCATCGGTCGCGAGGTGGCCAGGCTCGCGCAGGCGTTCGGGATGCGCGTGGTCGCGCACGACCCGTTCCTGCCCGGCAAGTCCGTGGGCGGCGTTCCGCTGGAGACCATGGACAACGTGCTGAGCCGCGCGGACTTCGTGTCGTTGCACGTGCCGCTGGACGACGAGAGCAAGGGCCTGCTGGGTCGTGATGAACTGGAAAAGATGAAGCGGGGCGCCTACCTGCTGAACTTCGGTCGCGGAGGTCTCGTGGACGAGGAAGTGCTCGCGGACCTGCTGGATCGCGGACACCTGGCCGGCTGCGCACTGGACACGTACGCCACCGAGCCTCCCGGAGCCACCATCGACCGGCTGCGGGACCACAAGCGGTCGCTGCTGTTGCCGCACCTGGGCGCGCAGACGCGCGAGGGCCAGATTCGCGTGGGCATGGAGCTCGTGGACGCGGTCGCCAAGGCGGTCAAGCGCTTCATGAGCGACCGGACCGCGCGCCTGGCGGCGGAAAAGGAAGAGGCAGAGGCCGCGGCGGCCGCCGAGATCGAGGCCGCCATTGCCGAGTCCACCGGGGGTTCGGGACCGGTCGCCGGGGAAGGCGCCGCCGGACCCGGTTCCTGAAGGGGGCGTCATGTCGGTCAAGAATGATCGCTGGATCACGCGGATGGCGCGTGAGCACGGCATGATCGAACCGTTCCAGGAAGGCCAGAAGCGCGAAGGCGTGATCTCGTACGGCGTCTCTTCGTACGGGTACGACATTCGCGTGGCGGATGAGTTCCGGATCTTCACGAACGTGAACACGGCGGTCGTGGATCCCAAGGACTTCGATCCGGCCTCGTTCGTGGAGGTGAACGCGGATGTCTGCGTGATTCCGCCCAACAGCTTCGCGCTCGCCCGCACGGTGGAGTACTTCCGGATCCCGCGGAATGTCATCACCATCTGCGTGGGCAAGAGCACGTACGCGCGGTGCGGCATCATCGTGAACGTGACGCCGTTCGAGCCGGAATGGGAAGGCTTCGTCACGCTGGAGATCTCCAACACCACTCCGCTGCCGGCCAAGGTCTACGCCAACGAGGGAATCGCGCAGGTTCTCTTCCTGGAGTCGGACGAGGAGTGCGAAACCTCGTACGCGGACAAGAAGGGCAAGTACCAGGCCCAGCAGGGTGTGGTCCTGCCGCGCCTGTAGACAGCCGGTAGCAGTCCCGTGGAGCCGCGGGCTCGCGGCCGAAACCTGGGAGAAAACGGATCCATGAAATCTGTCGTTCTGATCAAGCAGGTACAGGAGGCGCCGTCCATCCAGGGCGACGCCGGTGGCGCCGGAAGCGTGGTCGAGGATTCGCAGAACGTCACGAATCCCTACGACCTCTTTGCGATCGAAGAAGGTCTGCAGAATCGCGAGAAGCACAACGGCGAAGTGTCCGCGCTCACGCTGGGCGGTGACAGCGCGGTGGAAGTGCTGCGCGAGGCGCTGGCCATGGGCGTGAACCAGGCGATCCACGTGAAGGACGCCGCGTTCGACGGCGTGGATGCCGGCGCCGCGGCCAAGGTGCTGGCGGCCGCGGTCAAGAAGGTCGGCGACGTGGACGTGGTCTTTGTGGGCAAGCAGTCGATCGACACGAACACGTCGGTGACCGGTCCCATGGTGGCTCGCCATCTGGGCATGACGCTGCTCACGGAAGTCTTCAAGGTGGAAGAGCTGGACCTGGAGGGTCGCACCATCACCGTGCAGCGGTTGATGGAGGGCGGCCTGCAGAAGGTGAAGGCCAAGCTTCCCGCGTTGATCGCCGTGACCAAGGACATCAACGAGCCGCGCTACGCGTCGTTGCTCGGGATCCGCAAGGCGGCCAAGGCGCCCATCACCGAATGGTCGGCGGCCGACCTGGGCGGCGCGCCCGAGAGCCACAGCAAGATCACCGCAAGACAGGTCCCGGCGGCTCGCCCCGCTGGAGAGATTCTCCAGGGGGAGGCCGAAGAGCTCGCAGACGCTCTCGTGGCCAAGCTCGTGGATGGAAAGTCCATCTAGGCGGGGGAGCGAAATGTCCAAGGACATCTGGGTCGTCGTAGAGCATTGGAAGGGTCAAGTCAGTCCGGTCACGCGGGAGCTCATCGGCCGCGCGCGCACACTGGCCGACGGCGCCGGCGGCAACGTGCAGGCGCTGGTGCTGGCCGCGG
>BQJX01000250.1 GCA_021604925.1 Gemmatimonadota bacterium | reverse complement strand
GAGAAGACGAAGTGACCGTTCTCCCAGACGCCGTCGGGATCGTGGTGCTCGCGACTGGACGCGACGAGTTCCGCGGGAGTCGGAAGCGGTGCCGCTGTTGTATCGAGGGGCATCAGGGACACCGCGAACGCAGCCAGCACCAGCGACGCACCCACGTTTCCCGCGGAGTCCCACCGGACTTCGCTCATGGCATCCTCCTCGGCTGCGGAACGGTCGCCATCGTCAGCGAAGTTCCTTGCGGACCACGAGTTTCAGGCCGGACCAGACCTCGCTCACGGCGCACACCTTCACGTCCACGAACCCCAGCGGCAACGCCAGCTCGCGGATCGTATCCTCGGTGACGTCGGTCGGCACCTTGGACGCCTTCTTCGGCCATGAGACCCATACCGTACCGTCGCTGCGGATCGACTTCCGCAGGGCCGCCAGCTCGACCGCCAGCCGCGCCCTGCGATCGCAGAAGACGTGCACGATGTCGGTGCGCTTGGAGATCCGCCGCTCGAACACGACGCCGGCCGGAACCGGCTTCAGCCACGCCGAATACTCGCTCGGGGCGCGCCGGGCCAGCACGCGACTGCCCTCGGTGATGCCGAGCTTCCTGGCAAGCGGGGTTCCCGAGTAGCCACTGGGTTTCGGGACCATGGGTTGGAGACTCCTCGTCGCGTGGGTCCTTCGACTTCGCAGCCCAGCCTACCAGCGTTCGCGCCGGTGCCGATAGAGCGCTGTGATCGCGACCAGAAGGAACAGGACGCCCGCCGTGATGGCGAACGGGCGACGGGGCTCGGCGAGGAGACCGGCCGCGATTGACGCGGAACCGGCGGCACACCAAAGAAACACGACTTTCCTCGACTTCGTCATACGTCCCTCCCGGGAAGCAGGTTCATGGTGCCAGCTGGAAGAGCGCCTCCACGGTCGTCTCCAAGGCGCGGGCCAGCCGCAAGGCCAACACTGTCGACGGAATGAAGACTCCGTTCTCGACGGTGTTGATGGTCTTCCGCGAGACGCCGGCCAGAACCGCCAGCTCCGCCTGGGTGAGCTCGCGCTTGGTGCGGTGCTCGTGAAGGCGGTTGTGCAGCTGGTCATGCATCGCGGTGAGCGCGGAACTCGAGATAGCTGAACAGGAACAGGGCCACCAACACGCTCGCGGACACGATGAGGTACGCGGCCTCCCGGCCGGTCAGCGGGTAGGAGCCCTGCAGGACATAGAGGATCATCGCGGCGCCCATGGCGACCCAGTACCCCGCAGCAATCGCGGTCTGGCGGTTCGCCCGCGAGATCTCGTCGTTCACGAGCGCGCGCAGCTGGCGTCGGTTCAGGAGCCCTCCGCCCGTGGCCAGAACCAACAGGAGAGCCAGAGCGTTGAGCGCCCAGAAGTTGATCTGAACGTGATGATCGGACTCGGGGCCCCCCACGAAGAAGGGGCGCGCAACCACCTGCACGGCCAGGAACGCGGCCGCCGCCAGGGCCAACACCGCCGCCCGCTTGCGAGACATGCGATCGGCGACGTCCACCGCCAGCCTGGGCTCCATGGGTCTCTCCCGCGTTCCGGATTCGGCCTTTCCACTGGGAGCAGTGTAACCTAAAGGTTACAGCCCGTCAAGGGCCAGCGCGGAGGCCGTGTCCGGAAACCACGCCGGACGTCACGAACGATGGTTCCGCGGGTGCTTCCCGGCGACACGTTCATTGCCCCGCCGGTAGTTGCCGGTGACCCGGGCCATGACTTGCTGCGCCTCGGGTTCGCTGGCCCGCTGGACCTTGGCCAGGAACTTGGCCGCCTCGGTTCCCCGGAGCGTCGACACCGGGCGACCGTCGCGCAGGATCTCAACGTCTTGGTTCTTGCGAGAGCGCCACGCGAACCCCAGCCGACCGGCCGCCGACTCGCGCGCCCAGCTCACCGCTTCGTCGTACTCCCGGAAGACCCGGAACTCGGTCTGCGGATCCTCCCGATACGCTTCGAAGACCCGGCTCATCCCGAAGTCGACGTCACTGCCGGTCACGAACGCGACTCGTGGCGGCGGCGTGGGCTGGTTCTCAAGAACGAACTGCGCCAACTGCCGCGTCTCCGGCGAAGAGAGGTCAAAGTTCGCCTCGCGGAAATCCCAGACCACCGATTGGCCCGACCAGCCCGGCGCCTCCCAGAAGTCCTTCACTCCCTGCCGAGCTTCCGGGCCGCCCAGGGTTCCAGTGCACGTCGCGATCGCGACGTCGGCGTTCACGGTGAACCGGATGGTCGCCTTCATCTTCCCTGCTCCCGGATGTCGCTAGGCCTCGTCGTAGGCGCTCTGCAGCGCCGCCACATCGAGCTTCACCATCGTCATCATGGCCGTCATCACCGCGTTCACCTTGGCAGGATCCCGATCGCCGATGAGCTCGATGAATCGCCTCGGAACGATCTGCCAGGAGAGACCGAATGGATCCGTGATCCAACCGCACTGCGACGGCGTCGCTCCCGCAGCAACGAGCTTGCCCCAGTACTCGTCCACCTCGGCCTGGTCCACGCAATCCACGTACATCGAGAAACTCGGGGAGAACGCGAAGTGCGGGCCGCCGTTGTAGCCGAGGAAGACCTGACCACCCACCACGAACTCCGCGGACGCGATGGGCCCGTCTTCTCCGGTACGGGCCACCTTCCCGACTTTCGAATCCGGGAACGTGGTCGTGTAGAACTCGATGGCCGCCTCGAGTTGATCATTGAACATCAGGAACGGCGTCACCTTTTTCAATGTTCCCCCTCCACCACCTACATGAGCCAGTCGTCCGCAGGCTGGCCCATGAGGATCCGGCCGATGTGCGACAGGTGGTTGTTCGAGAAGAAGATGTGGCTGCTGCCGGCGTGGAGATCGCGCCAGCAACGCTGCAACGGGCTGTCGTCGTAGATCGCCTTGCCACCGGCCAGTCGGAACATCGTGTCCACCACGTCGATGGCAGTCCGCATGGCGTTGGATCCGGCGAGTCGGATCGCGACGCGCTGCGAGCGATCGATGTTGTCCCCGGCGACCGCCGTGTCCCACGCGCTGGACAGGGACTCGAACAGGCTCGACCGGGCCGCACGCAGCTGACCCTCGCACCGCGCCACCTCCAGCTGCACCACCTGCTCGCTGGCGAGCGGCTCACCGGCGCCCCGCCCCCTCTTCTCTGCGAGCGCGACAAACTCATCCAGGGACCGCCGGGCCACGCCAAGCGGGAATCCGGAGATCAGCGATGCGAGGAGTGCGAAGAACGACCAGCGGAAATGCGGCTCGTCGTGCTTCGCCTTCTCGAAGACGGGATTCGCGGTGTACTCCCGGGGCACCACCGCACCGTGGATCGCCACGTCGTGACTCGCGGTTCCGCGCAATCCCGCGACCCGCCAGGTGTCAAGGATCTCCACGTCCGCTGACGGCAGGAAGAGGAACCGCCATTCGGGCTGCCCGCCGTCCGCGGACACCATGGCCCCCTCGCAGAACCACGTGGCATGGGGGCTGCCGCTGTTGAAGGGATAGCGTCCCGTGACCCTCACGGCACCATCGCTCCCAACCGGCTCCGTCTTCCCGACGGGAGAGAAGAGCCCGGCCATCCCCAGCACCGGATCCGTCTGGAGCATGGCTCGCGCCACGTCGGGTTCAAGCCAGCACGTAAAGAAGGTGGTGTTCAGGATCATCGACGTCCAGCCGGTCGATCCGTCCGCCCGCGAGAGCTCTTCGACGATCGCGCATCCGGTCATCGGATCGACCGATCGCCCGCCGAGCGAGGACGGAACGAACAGATGGAACGCACCCGTCGCGCCGATCTTGCGCACGAGATCCCGCGGAACCGATCGCGCCGCCTCCGTCTCGAGCGCCCGAACACTGACCTCGCCGGCAAGCGCCCGCACGTTCTCGGGGGCCGTCGCCGCCCCGAGGCCCGTCATCGCGACGCGGCCGCCGCTGCGCTGACCGACCCGTTGCCGCGGCCTTCGGGCCGCGTCACCTGGAACCGCCGAATTCGTTGATGTCGAGCTTGAACGCCTTCCCGTCACTGACCACGACCCGCTTTTCGACCACCCGGTACTGAAGCGACTCCACCACGACGTCCGGAGGCAGCTTGGTGACGATGAACGTGCCCTCACCGACGGAAAGGACGCGTGTCCGGAGCTCCGGGCGCCTCTTGTACTCGTTGGTTCCGCTGTCGAAGACGAACGCGTAGCCCTGGATCTCCTGAAGGGCGCCGGAAACCGCAGTCACCTGACCGACAAAGTGGCGGCGAACATCCTCTTCGAACTGCCGCCTGGTAATGATGTGCAACTTGTCACCCACTGCGATCGCCGCACCAGACACCGCATCACCTCCGTGGTAGGGAACGCCGGGCCGCCCGCAGTATGCGCCGCCGGGTTCCCGCACGCAAATCCGAACGACGGTCGCGACCGCCGCCCGCCGTCTACGAATCCATCGCCCTGGCTGCAAACCGATTCCAGGTGATCTCACCGCTCTCGATCAACGATCTGTCGTGGTCCTTCTTCGCAAAGAGCGCCCACGTCTGGCGGGGATGCGCCCAGTCGAGAACGCGAAACGTCAGCCCGGAACGGGCGGCGAGATCGGCCATCGTCTCCGGTCGGTACTTCACGCACCCGGGGTAGATCCAGCCGTGCCCGTCGAAGTCCTGGCGGTCGCTCAGGAACGTGGCCACCAGGGCACCCTCCTCTTTCAGATGTGAGGACACCTGGGACAGCCACTGCCCGACGAGGTCCTGTCCACTGTGGCTGAAGATGGACTGCGCAACGGCATAGTCCAGATCCAGGGGACTCTCGAACTCCGCCAGGGAGGCCTGAAACGAGAACGTCGGCTTCTTGATCTTCACGAGATCGGCACCGATTTCGTTGGCGATTCCGTCTTCGACGAGCCACTGGTTCGGTTCCACGCCGACGTAGTTCTCCTGGTTCAGGTACGGGATCAGCAGCCGACCGACGCGCAGGGATCCGCAGCCGATATCCAGTACCCGATGGTGCTGGCGCAGGCCGATGCAGGTGAGCAGGTTGAAGACCATCGCGGAGACCAGGTCATAGTCCCGGGGCGGGCCGACGTAGGCGCGGTAGTGATCGTCGCCGGGGCTGAGATCCAGCGCCAACCCGGTGGTCCTGGGCCCGTCCATCGTCGGCTTCCGAGACATCGACCTCTCCTTCGCGACTGACCGGTGCGGAAAGCGAACGCTTCACGCAGTATGCGCCGCGGAGTTCGTC
>BQJX01000249.1 GCA_021604925.1 Gemmatimonadota bacterium | reverse complement strand
GCAGTCCACGATCTCGGCGACGGAGCGGTTGTGTCCGAGATGGATCACCTCCGCCCCCGACGCCTGCAGAATCCGGCGCATGATGTTGATGGCGGCATCGTGGCCGTCGAACAGGGAGGCCGCCGTCACGATGCGGACGGGGTGCGAAGGGCGGTAGGGCTCGATGTGAGTCGTGGACATGCGAATCTCCGAACGGCGGTCGAGCGGCGGTCGGTATTCACCGACAAAAGGGCGAAGTAGTGAAGAGGATACTACCAGAAGAATACCCTTCCCCCGGGGCGGTGCCACCCGATTTCGGACTTCGCACGAGAGGACCGGGACCGCCCCGCGGATGGGTCCATCGGACTAATCAGTCCGGAAATGCCCCTCACGGCTCCGAATGGTCGGTTTCGGATGAAACCGGACGCGGAACGCGGTAGAATGGCGGACCCGCCCAAGGACACCCTATTCCACCTGTCGCCGCAGCTGGCTGGAGCACCGATTTGCGATTTCTGGTGATTCTTGGAGCCCTTGTGTCGTTGGCCACGAACGCCAGCGCCGCCCGCTTTACGTACGTCCCGGTCTCTGACCAGGAGGACGGTCAGCTGGTGGACGGCTCCACCTGGGACTACCGCCCCAGCGACACGACCGTTCCCCAGCTTCTGCTTCAGGTCGGTCAGGAAGGCGCTTCCACCTACGACAACGCCCTGGGATTTGCGCTCACGGACCTGACCGAGGGCCAGTTCGTGGCGGATACGCGGCTTCGCCTGGGCGAGCAGGGTGGCGTGATCAACGGCGGCCTGACCATCCAGATCAGCGCGGCGCTGGATCTGGATCCGTTGGCCACCGTGGGCGCAGCGCGATTCGCGCTGCCCCGCACCACCGCCAAGGTCTTCTGGACGATCAACGCGCCCTTCGATTCTTCCGGGCAGCGCATCGCCAAGTGGGAGGAGACCCCGGACCTCTCCAGTGTGGTCAGCGAGGTCATCTCCCAGCCCGGCTGGGGCGCGAGCCCCAAGCACATCCTGATGTTCCTGGAAGTGTCCTCGGCGGCCGGCGACAACGTGATCCGGTACGACGACACGCACGGGCAGTACTGGAACGGCGGGAACGCCGGCATGCTTCCGGCCCAGCTGCTGGTGAACGAGAACTTCCGGGACTGCTTCTGGGGGCAGGAACTGCTGTGCCGTCCCACGCCCACGTC
Organism: Gemmatimonadota bacterium; assembly: GCA_021604925.1. GTDB lineage: Bacteria > ARS69 > ARS69 > ARS69 > ARS69 > BQJX01. The sequence continues at coordinate 4,021 of BQJX01000249.1, read as the reverse complement.
GGTGGAGGTGAACGTGATTCCCCACGATCTCGCCGAGGCGTACGTGGAATGGGGCACGGACGGCGTGACCTTCCCGAATTCCACCGGCGTCTCCTTCATCATGGGAGGGGCGGCCAAGAACTTCTCCATCACCGGGCTGACCCAGGACACGCAGTACTGGTACCGGTTGCAGGCGCGCCCCGTGGGCGGTTCCTACAGCCCCGGACCCACGCGGACGTTCGTGACGCTGCCCAGCGGTCCCGGCGCCGAGGGCCGAATCCTGGCCACCACGGACATCCATGTGACGAATCAGCTCGCCCTGGGACTCGGGACCCAGATGGACCTTCTGGAGACCACGTTGGCCACCGCGCCGGACTTCCTCGCGCCGGACCGCTATCACCTGTGGCTGGACCTGGGCGATCTGGTCGTGATCCGGGCGCAGCGGATTTCCTTCGATGAAGAAGAAGTGGAGCAACGCTACCGGACCGCGCGGGAGTACGTGGATCAGGCGGCGCACTCGCTGCCCTTCGTTCTCGTGCGCGGCAACCACGAAGAGGTGAACGGGTGGGACGACGACGCCACCGCGAACAACACCATGGTGTGGTCGGGGGAGATGCTCCTGAAGTACTTCCCGCCGCCGCTGCCCAACGCGTACTACGAAGGCAACACCACGGCGCATCCGGAGATCGGGCTTCCGGGGAACTACTTCGCGTTCAACGTGGGGTCGCTTCGGTTGCGGTGCCTCGATCCGTATCTCTTCTCGCAGACCCGACCGCACAACGGCCACGGGGAAACCGGTGGCTCACTCGACTGCTGGGACTGGGAGATGGGGCAGGCGCAGTACGATTGGCTGTACAACGACTTCATCGCGCACCCGTCCGCGTTCAGTCTGGTCGCGCTGCATCATCTGACCTCTTGCTACAACGTGTCCGGGTACTACTACGGTCGCGGCGGAATCGAGGTCGCCGACTACGGGGTCGCGGGCCGGCCGTCGTACGAGTGGGGAGGAGAGGACGAAACCGGGGCGAACGTTCTGGCCACGAAGCGTGCGGCCTTCGCCCACGGATCCCTGCACGACATGCTGGTCGGGCGCGGAAACCAGGTCGTTCTGAAGGGGCATGACCACTTCCACGGCCGACAGGCCCTGGACGGAATGACCTACCTCACGATGGCCAAGCCGGACGACACCGGTGAGCACACGGGGGACCTGTGGGGTTGGCGGTGGAGCGCGTTCTATCCGGCGGCAGAGACGTTCTTCGACGAGAACTCCGGCTTCTACTCGATCGTGGCCACGGACAGCGCGGTGACCTACTCGTACATCCAGACCTACCCGTCTCCCGGCGCCGGCTTCGTTCGCGACAGCTTCACCACGGTCCCCTCCGTGGTCACCGACGTGACCGCATTGCAGCCCGGCGTCGGCAGCCTCACCTCGATTCGTGCGGTCGTTCCGAACCCCAGCCGCGTGCCCCCGAGAATCGAGTACGAACTCGGCCGCCCCGGTTCCGTGAACCTCGCCATCTACGACATTCATGGGCGCAAGGTGCGGGACCTGATTACGCAGCGTCAGGAGCGCGGTCGCCACGAAGTTCTCTGGGATGGTCGCGATGCGAACGGACGCCGCGTGGCCGCGGGAGCCTACTTCGTCAAGCTCCACGCCGATCACGAACTCCACGCCGTGAAACTCGTCGTCCTGCGCTGACCCCCCGCCTCATCCCCGCTTTTCCACTTCACGCCGCCCGTTCGCGCGCGCCCGCCGCTCTTGCGACGCGCTACTTCGAGTAGCTCCTCGACAAGTCGTTCCTTGGTCAGAACTGGCCAATTCGCCCTTTTCAGCGCGTCTTCTTGAAACGGCCTCCGCCTCCCGCTAGTGTCGCAGACCCGGAAGGATTGGCGTCCTGTCGCCATTCCCCTACGCGTCGAGACTAGGTTCCTTGAAAGGGGCTCCCCCATGGTCCGTCCGTCCCTCCGCCTTGCCACTGCTTTGCTGTTCGCCTTCCCTTGGGCCGCGTCGGCCGTAGAAACGCAGCTGACGAGCGTTGCTGCCAGCGACCAGAGACCGGCCTGGTGTCCCGATGGAGCCATGATCGCGTTCGACTCGGATCGATCCGGCAATCGCGACCTGTGGATGATTCCGTCCGGCGGCGGAACGGCAGTGCAGCTGACGACGAGCCTGGAGCTGGACCAGCACCCGGACTGGTCGCCGGAGTGCGACAAGATCGTGTTCAGTGCCTCCGTGGGCGGCGGCAATCCGGATCTCTACATCCTGGATCTCGGCGTGGGGACGCCGGTGCTCCTGGACTCCGACCCGGGTTCGCTGGACCGTTTTCCGGCGTGGTCGCCGGACAGCTCCAAGATCGCCTACTCCAAGGGCAACGACATCTACGTGATTCCGGTGACCGGGGGGACACCGCTGCAGGTCACGACGGATGCGGGGATCGATCTGCACCCCACCTGGTCGCCGGACGGCACCCAGTTGGCGTTCCTGTCGAACCGCAGCGGGAACAATGACATCTGGGTCATCCCGTCGACGGGAGGCGTGGCCACCCAGATCACTACGGATCCGTCCAACGACGGCGCGCCGGACTGGTCGCCGGACGGGACCACGATTGCGTTCCAGTCACAGCGGGCGGGGAACAACGACATCTGGACGATCCCCGCGGCGGGCGGGACCGCAATCCAGGCCACGACCGACGCAGCGAACGACGTGCAGCCCGAATGGGCCCCGAACGGAAGCCAGATCGTGTTCTCGCGCAACGGCAACCTCTGGGTCGTTTCGTTTCCGGGAGCCGACATCGGCGTGACCAAGGTCGTGGACGGTGCCACGCGCAACGTGGGGACGCTGACCACCTACACCATCGTCGTCCAGAACCACGGCCCGGACGTGGCCACCAACGTGGAGATCACGGACCTGCTGCCCGCGGGCCTCACGTTGAGCAACGCGTCCACGACGGTCGGAAGCTACACCAGCGGCACGGGCACCTGGGCGATCGCGAGCCTCGCGGTCGGAGACGTGGATACGCTGACCATCGAGGCGGTCGTGGATCCGAGTGCCGCCGGCACGACCATCTTCAATACGGCCAGCGTGACGGCCTCGGATCAGCCGGACAATCATCCGGCGAACGACAGCAGTACCGTCGCGATCGTGGTGCCGAGCGTGGACCTCGCCCTGAGCAAGTCCGTGAACAATCCGCTGCCCAACGAGGGCGCGGCGGTGGCCTACACGCTGATCCTCACGAACGCCGGTCCGGACGTGGCGACCGGGGTGCAGGTCACCGACCTCTTGCCGGCCGGACTCACGTTCGTGAGCGCGACGCCTTCGCAGGGAACCTACGACGACGTGACCGGGATCTGGGATGTCGGAACCGTGTCGACCGTTGCCTCGCTGGGAATCAGCACCACCGTGGATGCGGGGACAGCGGGCACCACGATCACGAACAACACCGCGGTGACAGCCTCGGACCAGGGCGACAGCAACCTGGGGAACGACTCGGACGCCGTGGATCTCACCGTGCAGAGTGCGGACCTGGCGGTGACGAAGTCGGTCGACGATCCGAACCCGAATGAGGGGCAGTTCATCGACTACACGATCGTTCTCGAGAACAACGGGCCGTTCACCGCCGTCGGCGTGGTCATCACCGACGTGCTCCCGGCCGGCGTGACCTTCCAGTCCGCGTCGACCACGCAGGGTTCGTACAACTCGGGAACGGGCGCGTGGTCCCTGGGGAACATGGTGAACTCTACGGTCGATACGCTCACGATCACGGCCCAGGTGGATGCCGGTACCGGCGGAAGCACGATCGTGAACACGGCCGGAGTGTCTGCGGTCACGCAGGCGGATGCCGTTCCCGGGAACAACTCGGACTCGGCGTCGATCACCGTGGCGGCCGCGCCGGTTGCGGTGGAGATGCAGCTCACCACGGCGGGCTCGGACCAGCGCCCGGCGTGGTGTCCGGACGGAGCGGAGATCGCGTTCGACTCGAACCGGAGCGGGAACCGGGACCTGTGGGCGATTCCTCCGGGAGGCGGGGCCGCGATCCAGCTG
>BQJX01000248.1 GCA_021604925.1 Gemmatimonadota bacterium | reverse complement strand
CATGAGCGTGGGGCCGGCGGGCATGCTCGGCGGGTTCGGGGCGGCGTTCGTGGTCGTGGGCCTGCTCATGATCGGCGGGATCCACGCGTTTCAGGTGACAGGCCGTCCCTGGCCCGGCGGGTCCGTGATCCTGGCGATCAGCCGCGGTGAGCTGGCGGTGATCTCCGCGATCTGGATCGCCAACCTGATCCTCGGACGGCGGTCGCTCCTGGACGAAGCGCCCAACGACGCCCCTCCCGGACAGCGTGGATTCGCGGTGGCCGGAGCGGTGGCCGGAGCGCTGACCGTGGTGTTCCTGCTGTTCTAGTCGTCCGACCCGGCGGCACGCGGGGTGGTGGCGGCGGCTTGAGCGTCCTCATCCGATACGATCCCATTCGCATCAAAACGGAACACGTGGCGATCCGCGAACCGGTCGCTGTTGTCGCCACCGGCGAAGTCGTACGCGCCGTAGCCCACGTGGATCTCCTCGGTCTCGCCCGGATCCCAGCGACTCGGAAACGTGATGTGCCGTTCCGCCGGAACCCGCGTGGTCCCTTGCCGGCGGAACGTGGTGCGAACGCGAACGAGGTCCCCGCCGGGCAGCGTCCACTCCGCCAGTTCCGGGAGCGATCCCTCTTCCGTCTGGTAGGTGCAGGTGAGCCGAATGCGTTCCGGCACGCGGCCGCCCTCTCCCCGCAGATCCACGGACAGCTCGCGGAGCCGCCCCGCGTGATCGAGTTCCGACTCCAGACGAACGATGTCCTGCAGCATGACCGGCAGCGCCGTGTCCAGTTCGGCCGGGAGGTCCACCTCCACGCGGGAGCGGTTGGCCGAAAGCGCGGTGTGACGCACCGCGCCGACCTCACGGATACGACCGGCCCCCGCGGCCAGGTCCATGCCCAGCAGCGACGTGCGGGCCACGAACATGGGCTCCAGGAACAACGCCCAACTCCGGACAATGGCCGTGGGCGTGGCGGGGCTTTCGCCGGTGAGATAGAGATCCGACGGCGCGGACCACGCTTCCAGCAACGGCGCGGCGGCTTCCTCGTCATCGAGGATGCTGAGCGGCACCACGTAGGAGTTCACGCCGGCGGCACCCACGCCGCGGAACTTGGCAACGGCCCCGACGAGATCATCCAGCGGATCCGCCGCTGCGGGCGCGACCGCCGTCCAGGGGAACGCGGTCAGAAGTACGGCGACGAGAATTCGCGATGGCATGGCGACCCCTTGGTCAGATTGAGCGTGTCTGGTGAACCGACGCAAAGCCGTTCGGGTTCCCGACATTCCCTAAAACGGGAACGGCAGGTCGCGCCTGAAACGCGACCTGCCGGCTCCCAGTGGCTCTTCGGCAAAACCTGCTTGAAGAATACTACAGCGATTCCTTGAAGGCTTTTCCAGGGCGGAAACGAACGCTCTTGGAGGCCTTGATCTGAATCGTCTCGCCCGTCTGCGGGTTCCGGCCCTTGCGAGCCTTCCGCTTGACGGTGTTGAAACTCCCGAAACCGACAATGGAAACGCCGGTCGTCTTCTTGGTCGCCTTCTTGATCGACAGAATCGTCGCGTTGACAGCGTTCGTGGCGTCCTTCTTGGACAGACTCGTCTGCTTGATCACCGCGTCGATGAGCTCAGCCTTGTTCATCTTTCATCCTCCTCCGCACACACACGTGGCGAAACTCGAGTGGACGAAGAGCCGAGGGCAAGCTAGCAACGCCCCTGGGACGTGTCAACCGGGAAAGGCCCACTGGAAGCGGGTTTCCGGTCCGCCGCGTCCGCAGCGCCCCGGCCCGCCTACCGCTCCGCTCGGGACCGGATCCGGATCCCGGGATCGGCCCCGAAGCGCTGCGTCTCTGGCGCCGCCGCTCCGGAATCGCCCGCCGGAAACCTACCGTCCGTGGCGCCGGGACACCGGGAGCCGGAAGAGATCGTCCAGGCGCTCGCGCTTGAAGCGCCACTGCCCGCCGATCTTCGTCCCGGGAATCTGGCCCGCCTTGGCCAGCCGGTAGAGCGTCCCCTTCTTGATGTTCAGATACGTTGCCGCCTCACTGATGTCCATGATCTCGGTTGCCATGGCTTCGCTCCACACGAGGCCGCAGGGGGTCGGCCACGCTTCGGGGTTGCAGACCAGAGGTGTCGGAAGTCTGCCAGTGCCGTCTCAGTCAGGACCCGGAAAGGCCGTTCTCTGAGATCCGGTCTTTCAGTTCCTTCGAGACCTTGAAAACGGCGACCTTGCGCGGGGGGAGTTGCACAGGTTCACCCGTTCTAGGATTCCTCGCGGTCCGGGACTTGCGCTGCTTGACCTTGAACGTGCCAAAGCCCCGAATCTCGATATGACGTCCTTCGCGAAGCGCGTCCTTCACCGCCTTGATCAGGTGATCGACGGCCATCGCCGTGTCCTTCTTGGTGAGTCCAGTCGAGTTCGCGATCCGTTCCACCAAGTCGGCCTTCGTCATGCCACGATTCTCCCTCGAGGTTCCAGGATCGGTTGCCACACCGCGGCACTCCGAAGATCCCGCAAGAAACGACCTCTGATCAACAAAGGATACCAAACGCCGTTGGATGCGGTCAACACGTCGATGCCCGTCTTTGGTTTGGGGCGGTCGCTTGGCCGATTGGCCTCATGCGGTACCTGAGACGTACGCCGCAGTACGTTTATTTACATAGTTTTAGGACCCAGTCGCGTCGGGGCGCGTTTTGAATCGCGAGCGGGAAGCCCCATGAGATCAACGAGTTCCGCCGGGGCCCGACCCGGGGGACTCCGGCGGGACTACGGAGGCCCGCTCTTCCTCCTCCAAGCCCGAAACCTGCTCCCCGGACAGTTCGAAGACCACGACCGGACAGTCCGAGGCGCGCCGAAGCCGTTCGATCCGACTGCCGCCGAGTGCTCGCGCGATCCGCGTGCGCCCCGCGCGGGCCACCAGGATCCGATCCACCTCCAGCTCCCGCGCGACCTTCCTCACCGAGGCCACGAACTCGCCGGAGATCTCCCGCGTCTGAATGCTCAAGCCCAGGGCGGCCGCCTCCGCCCGCACCTCTTCCAGATGCCAGTGCCCCCGATCGGACTGGTCATGATCGATGGTGGCCCGAAGGTCGGCCACCAGTCGCTCCCCGAGGGCGCCTCCGTCCAGAAGCCGGTGCGAGACGGTCTCGGAGACCTCCCCGTCTTCCACCAGGCAGAGCACCACCTCCTCGCCTCGGCGGCGCGCGGAGGCCAGCGCCGCCGCCGCGTACCCTTCCGAGAAGCGCAGCGCGGTCAGTACGAGCAGACAGCGACCCTTCTTCTTCACTGGCACAGCATCCCCCTCAGATGGTCAGTCCAAACCTGGGCCACACCCAGAACATCAACACCAGAAGCGCCACCAGGCCCACCAGCTTCAGCAACAGCCCCAGTACCAGGATATCCCGAAGTTTGAAGTAGCCGGCGGAGTAGGCAATGGCGTTCGGCGGGCTACCCATGGGCAGGCAGAATGCGAGACCGGCCGGAAGGGCCACGACGAACACGATCAGCTGGTCGCTGGCGATCCCCCGGTACTCCGCGAGGCTCAGGGCGATGGGCAGGATCACGGCCACCGCCGCCGAGTTCGAGATGCCCTCCGTGAGCACCAACGTGGTCGTGGCGAGCACCAGCAGGATGGCGACCGGACCCAGCGTGGCGTTTGATGCCAGCTGCACCGCCAGCCAATGGGCCGCTCCCGACTGCACCAGTGCCGACCCCAACGCCACGGCCCCCCCGTACATCACGATGATCCCCCAGTTCACGTTCTCCTCCACGGCGGACCAATCCGTTACGCGGAACACGAACAGGAGCACCGCGGACAGGATCGAGATCTGCGCCAGACCGAATTCGTGACCCAGAAACGCCCAGGCCCCCACCGTTCCGATTCCGATCCAGGCCAGCCGCCGCTCGGGACGCGACATGGGCCCCGCCTCGCGCAGCTTGCGGAGCAAAATCTCCCGGCATGGCGCAATGTCCACCGGATCCCCCTTGGCCATCCGGTCCAGGAGAAACCCGGCCGCGGCCAGCAGGATCAGGCACAGGGGCACGGCCACGCGCATCCACTCCAGGAAGCCGATCGTCTGGCCCGTGGTCTGGTACAGGATGGCGAGTGCGAGCGGATTCCGGGCCCCGCCCAGCAGCGTGGCAATGCCTCCGATGACCGCTCCCCAGGCCAGCGCCAGAAAGAGCGCGCTTCCGTAGCGGGACCGGATCGGGGGCAGCTTCAGCGCGCGCGCCACCTCCAGCACCACCGGGAACATCATGGCGGCCACGGCGTGTTCCGGCATCCAGAACGACAGGAACGCCGACGACAGCAGCACTCCCATCAGGAACGAACGGGCGCTCTTCCCGAATCTCGAGACCATGAGCAGCGCCAGCCGCGACGAGAGTCCCGTCGAGATCATGGACGCGGCCAGCACCAGGGCTCCCAGGATGAAGAACACCGCGCGATTGCCGAAGAGGGCGAACGACTCGTCGGCGCTCATCACGCCCAACAGGGGCAGCAGCGCCAGCACCGCCAGACTGGTGACGGCCAGGGGAAGCACGTTGGTCACCCAGAAGAGCACGCCGGCGGCGAACACGCCGAGACAGCGGAGTCCCTCCGGTCCCAGGCCCTCCGGGGCAGGCAGCACCACGGAGACGACCAGAAGCAGGACACCGACGGCGAACACGAGAGGCCGGTAGCGCTCGAACATCAGACGCCCGCCCACCGCGCCAGTGCGTACGCGGTGCCGCCGCCAACCGCGGTGTTGCAGAAGTTCAACGCGTGGCTGTCCAGGAGTTCACGGACCTGCCGGGTGGCCCCGGCCAGCGACTCCAACGTGGAGCCGAGCAGCGCGCCGGCCACCACCATCCCGAACCCGAGCGCTCCGTGGGAACTGCCGCCCAGGGACACGCCCGCCACGGCGACCGCTGCGGCGAGGCCGGCGGCGGTGCCGAGCAACGACACGCCGCCCTGGGTGCCGGGCGGCACGCGCCGCCCCGTGGTGGGCAGAATCGTGGTGCGGCCCCACGCCTGTCCGATCTCGCTGGAGACGGTGTCGAATGCCGCGGTACTCAGCGCGCCGACGGCTCCGAGCAGGAACCACTGGGGATGTTCACCGGCAACCACGCCCAGCGAGAGCACGGCCGCGACCCCCACGTTCGCAATCGCGTGGGCCGCGCCGCGCCGGCCGCCGCGGGCCTGCGCGATTCCCCTCCGCTCCTTGATCCGACGGCCGGCGCGGGTGGCCAGCGATCCGAGCACGAAGAACGCCACGAATCCGAGAAAGAC
>BQJX01000247.1 GCA_021604925.1 Gemmatimonadota bacterium | reverse complement strand
CAACGAGCCCAAGAAGAAGCCGCTTTCGGACCAGAAGATCGCTGAACTCCTCAGAAAGGAGGGCCTGATCGTCGCTCGCAGGACGGTTGCGAAGTACCGCGAGAGGATGGACATCCTCTCGGCTCGCTATCGCAAGGAGTTTTAATCGGGGCAGAGCCAGCGCCCCCGGGAGGCAAACATGAACGTCTCCGTCACCGCGCGTCACTTCGACCTGACGCCGGATCTCAAGGAGCATGCAGAAGCGCGCCTTTCCCGGCTCGATCGTTTCGGAAGCGGCGTGATCAACGCGTCGGTCGTTCTCGAAATCGAAAAGTACCGGCAGATCGCCGAGGTGTCCGTGCATGGACGTCACGGCGATTTCCTGGGCAAGGCCGAATCCGACGACATGGCAGTGTCGATCGACGGGGCCTTCGAGAAGGTGGAAAAGCAGATCCGACGCACCACCAAGCAACAGCAACGCGGCCGCAACGGGGATACCAAGGAGGACATCGCAATGGGTGACACGCGGATCCAGAGTGAACGGCGCGATCGGGAAATGATGTCCCTGGAAGAGGCCACGACCCGGGTCGAAGAGGGCGAGGAGATCGTGGTGTTCGCGGATACGGATAGCGGGGCCACTCGCGTGGTCTATCGTCGTCCCGATGGCGCCGTGAAGCTCATCGAGGTCACGGGCTAGTTCATGCAGGGGATCTCGGCAGCCCAGCTCCACGATGAGCGGCGTCAGGAACTGGATCTGGAGGTGATCGTGGCCGCGCCGAATGCGCGGCTGCCGATCACCGTGAGCGATGTGAATCGCCCGGGTCTCGCGCTGGCCGGCTTTACCGAGAACTTCCTGTACGAGCGGATCCAGATCCTCGGCGAGACCGAGATGCTCTACCTGGATACGCTGTCGGCGAATCAGCGGGGAGCCGCACTCGATCACCTCTTCGAGTGCGACCTCCCGTGCCTCATCGTTTCCAAGGGACTGCCCATCGAGCCGCGCCTGCAGGAGCTCTGCGAGAGTCGCCAGGTCCCGTTGCTTCGCACCAGGATGTCCACTACGCCGTTCATCCACCAGCTCACGGCGTACCTCAACAACGTGTTCGCACCCCGGATGACCCTGCACGGATCGCTCGTGGACGTGTACGGCGTGGGGCTGCTGTTTGCCGGCGACAGCGGCATCGGCAAGAGCGAGACCGCACTGGATCTCGTGGAGCGCGGCCATCGTCTGGTGGCGGATGACATCGTCATCGTGAGCCGGCGCCCGCCTTCGATCCTGATCGGAAGCTCGAACGAACTGCTGGGCCATCGCATGGAGATCCGGGGGGTCGGGATTATCGACATCCGGGAAATGTTCGGCATCCGGGCCACGCGCGTGCGCAAGCGCGTGGAGGTGGAGGTGCGCCTGGTTCGCTGGGATCCGGCCGCGCCGTACGAGCGGCTTGGGCTGGAGGACCGGACCACGTCCATCCTGGGCGTGCGGGTCCCGTACGTCACGATCCCGCTGGTTCCGGGCAAGAACGTGGCCGTGCTCGCGGAGGTGGTCGCCATGAATCACCTGATCAAGTCCTCGGGGCGGAACCCGGCGGCGGATCTGGATGAACGCCTCAAGATGATGATGCAGAAGGACCAGGCCGCATTTCCGGTCGGCGATGTTGGGGATACCGAGTGAGCGGAGGCGGCGCTTGATTCGCAGAACAGTGAGAGTGGTAAACGAGTTGGGCCTTCACATGCGGGCCGCCAACGTGTTCGTGGAGCGCGCGTCGAGCCTGATCTCGATCGTGCAGGTGTCGCGTGGCGAGCTTCGCGTGAACGGCAAGAGCATCATGGGTCTCATGATGCTGGCCGCTCCGCTGGGCACGGAACTCGTGATCGAAGTGGAAGGTCCGGATGAGGAGGTGGCCGCGGAGACGCTGGTACGCCTTGTGGAAATGGGTTTCGGAGAGGGCGTCTCCGGGAATTCTGGGGGACCAAAGTGACCACGGCGGCTGGGAGAATCGGGAACGACCCTTCGGACATGACCGGCCGCGTGCGCGGATTTCCGGAGCAGATGAGACGGGCGTGGGACCTGGCGGAGGCGGGCCCCAACCTGATCGGGGACGCGGAGCCGGAGCGCATCTACGTGATCGGGATGGGCGGAAGCGCCATCGGCGGGGACTTCCTGCGCGCCTGCGGCGAGCGACTGGGCGACGTGGCGGTGGAGGTGGTTCGCGGCTACGAACTGCCGCGCGCCGCGAACGAGTCGTCCTTCGCGTTCTTCGTGAGCTACTCCGGCGGCACGGAGGAAACCCTTGCCTGCTGGTCGGAGGCGGCGCGGCGCAGGGTTCCGCGCGCGTGCGTGACCAGCGGGGGAGAACTGGAGCGGCGAGCGCTGGCGGACTCCGTTCCGGTGCTCAAGATCCCGCCGGGATCGCCGCCCCGGGCCGCGCTCGGGTGGACATCGGTCCCGTTGCTGCACGCCATGGGGCGGGTGGGCATGCTGGAGGTCGGTTCCGCGGAGATCGAGGAAGCCGCCCAGGCGTGCGAGGAAGTGCTCCGCGAGTTCGGCCCGGATGCGTCGCCCAACCCGCTGCGCGCCTGGGCCGAAGGGTTGAACGGCCATCTGCCGGTCATCTACGCGTCGGACTCGCCTCACCGGGTATCGGCCATGCGTTGGGCCTGCCAGATCAATGAGAACGGCAAGGCGCTGGCCCACACGGCGCTCCTGCCGGAGCAGAACCACAACGAGATCGTGGGCTGGGAAGTCGCTTCGCCGGTGCTGGCGGCCACCCGCGTGGCCCTGCTGGACGACCCCGCGGACCACCCCCGAACCCGGCGTCGGATGCAGGTCGTGGCGGAATCCCTGCGCGCCTCCGGAGTCTCGGTCACCCACTTCGCCCCGCGTGGACAGGGGCTCCTGGCCCGGTTGTACTCGTACTCCGTCCAGGGCGACCTGGTCAGCCTCTACCTGGCCGCGGCGCAGAACGTAGATCCTACCCCGGTAGTCAGCATTGACCGCCTCAAGGCGGCGCTGGCGGACTCCTGATTCGGCGGGGGCGTACGGTGCGGACGGGCGCCGGAATCCGCTGGAGCCCGAACGTCGCCTGGGTTACCCTGCCTCGCTAACATCATCGAAAAATCAGATCCAAAGGAGAATCGAGATGAGTGATCGGCACCTGTTCACGTCGGAGTCCGTGACCGAGGGACATCCGGACAAAGTCGCCGACCAGATCTCCGACGGGATTCTCGACGCGATGCTCGCCCAGGACCCCAACAGCCGGGTCGCGTGCGAGACCATGGTCACCACCGGAGTCGCGATCGTGGCCGGCGAGGTCACCACGGAAGCCTACGTGGAGATTCCGGAGATCGTGCGCAACACGCTGCGACGCATCGGCTACAACGACGCCGCCTACGGAATCGACTGCGAGACGTGCGCGGTCATGACCTCCATCGATCGGCAGAGCCCGGACATCGCCATCGGCGTGAACGCGGGCGAGGGACTCCACCAGGAGCAGGGAGCCGGCGACCAGGGATTGATGTTCGGGTACGCCAGCGACGAGACCCCGGAACTCATGCCGCTGCCCATCGCCATGGCCCACAAGATCTGCCGCCGCCTCGCGGAGGTTCGCAAGTCGGGGGAACTCACGTTCCTGCGTCCGGACGGCAAGTCCCAGGTCACCATCGAGTACGACGGGGACCGGCCCGTGCGCGTGGACACGGTGGTAGTGTCGACCCAGCACCACGACAACGTCACGCACGCGCAGATCCAGGAAGCGGTCATCGAGATGGTGATCAAGCCGTGCATTTCCGAGGAACTGCTGAAGGCCAGCCCGGACATCAAGTACCACGTGAATCCCACCGGTCGCTTCGTGATCGGTGGTCCGCACGGCGACTGCGGTCTGACCGGACGCAAGATCATCGTGGACACATACGGCGGAATGGGTCGCCACGGGGGCGGCGCGTTCTCCGGCAAGGACCCGTCCAAGGTGGATCGCTCGGCCAGCTACGCGGCGCGCCATGTGGCCAAGAACGTGGTGGCGGCAGGACTGGCCAAGCGCTGCGAAGTGCAGTTGGCCTACGCCATCGGCGTGGCGGATCCGGTGTCGGTGCTGTTCGACACGTTCGGGACGGGCAAGCTCCCGGATCACGAGATCGCCGCGCTCGCCAAGGACGCGTTCGATCTCACGCCCACCGGGATCATCCGCGGGTTGGACCTGCTGCGTCCCATCTACTCGATGACCGCGGCCTACGGGCACTTCGGTCGCGAGTCCGAGGGATTCCCGTGGGAGAACCGCGATCGAGTGGATGCCCTTCGGTCGGCGGTGGCGTAGACGCGTCGGTCCCGCCGGACGATGGCCGCAAGACCCTGCCGCCTTCCGGGATTCCGGAGGGCGGCTTCTTTTGGGGTTCGTCCCTGGTTCGTCCGGAACGCGGCGCTCGCCGCGGAGTCGCCGGCAGCGCCGTGATCCCCGGACCCTCTACTTTCGCGTCTTCCAGAGCGCAGTGCACCCGATGACCAGGAAGACCAGGTTCGGCAGCCAGGCGGCGAGCAGCGGCGGCAGCGTGCCGTTGTACCCGAAGGTCTCGCCGGTCTGGAGCAGGATGTAGTAGAGAAAACCCACCAACAGGGCGATCCCGAAGCCGACGGCGTGCCCGCCCCGACGGATCGCTCCGGTCAGCGGCGCTCCCAGCAGCGCCACGATGAAGCTGGCCAGCGGGAACGAGTAGCGGGCGTGCCGATCCACCAGCAAGCGGGTGATGTCACCCCCGGAGGCCGCGGTCCGGGTGATGTGTTCGCTGAGTTCGCGAAACGTCATCTCGTCGGATTCCTTGACCGTGCGCAGGAAGTCCTCCGGCCGCTCCACGATCTCGGCGAACGCCCGCTGCGTGAACGGCTCCACGTGGGGAGGTCCGTGGGATCCGAACTCGCGGAGGAAACCGTTGTGGAACTCCCAGCGGTCGCCGGTCCACTCCGCGTACTCCGCGTCCAGGCGGTGCACCAGCGTGCCGCCGGAGAACTGCTGCACGACCACGTCGTCCATGCGGCCCTTCTTCCCGTCGAAGCGGCGGATCAGGAAGAACCGGCCATCCGCGCCCAGGTAGCTGAGGTCCCGGCGCGACGATCCCGAAATGCGCGGCCGCTCCTTGATCTCGTGGTCGTAGATCTCGTTCGCGGTGGTCTGGCCGCGGGGCACGATCTCGGTGGTGAACACGAGTCCTACCGCGCTCACGACGAGGGCGACCAGAAACACCGGAAGAACGACGCGATACAGGCTGATCCCGGCCGCCGTGATGGCG
>BQJX01000246.1 GCA_021604925.1 Gemmatimonadota bacterium | reverse complement strand
AAGTCGCCTGGGAATCTCCGTGGTGGATCGGGGAGGCGGAATGAGTTCTTGGCTGGCCTGGGATGAGCGGATGTTCATCCTGCTGAATCAGAAGTGGACGAGTCCGTTCCTGGACGTGGTCATGCCGTTCCTGACGGACTTCGATCACTGGCGAATCCCCGTCATCGTGGTGCTGCTGCTGGCCCTGGCCAAGGGCAAGACGGAAGCCCGCATCGCCATCCTGTTCGCGATCCTGGCGGTGGCGCTGGCGGATCAGATCTCGTCCAGCGGGATCAAGCCGCTGTTCGAACGCCTGCGGCCGTTCCATGTGGTCGAGGACACGCGCAAGCTCGTGGGAGCCCACAACTACTCGTTCCCGTCGTCGCACGCGGCCAACACGTTCGCGGCGGCCACGTTTTTGGCGCTCCGCTTTGCCAGGCTGCGCTGGCTTCTGATTCTGGCGACGCTGGTGGCCTACTCCCGCGTCTACGTGGGGGTGCACTATCCGTTCGATGTCATCGGCGGCGCCGCGCTCGGGGCCGCGATCGGTGCCACCTTTGCGGCGGTGGAGCGCACGTCGCGGATCCGCATGGAGAAGTGGCTGTCGTTCGGCAAGAAGAAGAAGCGGGTGACCGACGCGGCGGCGGACGACGGCAGCGAGGCAAGCGGCACCCCCAACGCCGATCCCGATTCCGATACCGAGGACACCAAGGACACCAAGGACGCGGAGAACGCCGCGAAGCGCGCGGCAGCGAAGAGCAAAGCGGGCGGGGCAAAGCGCGACTCGTCCGATCCGAAACCCAAAGACTGAGGAGTGGTGCCCATGTGGCGATGGCTGAAGATGGCGGTGTGCGCCGGGGCGATGGCGGCAACCCCCTCGTTCGCGTCGGACGTGCAGGACTTCGAATGGCTGGTGGGTTCGTGGTCCCGCTCGGGCGGCCGGATCGTGGAAACGTGGCAGCTTCTGGGGGACTCGGTGCTTCAGGGCGCGAGCCATGTGGTGAACGCGGAAACGGGGGAGCGGCGCCAGGACGAGTGGATCCTGCTGACCCGCCTGGGCGAGGACACCTTCTACATCACCAAGCCGAAGCAGAACCCGGAGCCGGTCGCCTTTCGACTGGTAGAGACCGGTGACGACGGTGCGGTCTTCGAAAACCTGGAGCACGACTTCCCGCAGCGGATCCTCTATCGAAGCGGGGAATCGGGAGCGATGACCGTGTCGATCGAGGGACCGGGGGACAACGGTGAAGTCCAGCGGATCGACTTCCACTACGAGAGGTTGGGGGAGTAGGGCGCGGGGTGGAACCGTCCCGCGCTCCGCTACGCGGGATCACGCTCCAGGACAACCGGAGCCTCGGCGCCCCGCCACACCCGCCACAGCGCGGCCAACCCCTCGGCCGCCAACCAGGCCGCCAGTCCCAGCAACACCACGGCGAACGTGAAGACGAACCAGGCCTCCTGCGTCCAGAACTGCCGGATCTTGGTGACCATCGCCACCAGCGTCATGACGAACATGAACGCCATCGGCAGGATCACGGGGCGCGTGGGACGTCGGTTGCGCGCAAGCCACACGGTCACGGTGAGCAGCGCGAGACCGCCGAGGAGTTGGTTCGTGGTCCCGAAGAGTTCCCACAGGACAATGCCGGCCGGCTTGCCGCCGATCTTCAGAAACGCGAAGGCCGCAATGGACAGGACCGCGGCCCCCGCCGCCACGTGGCGGTTGGCGAGCAGCGGGACGTTCAACGTGCGGCCCAGCTCTTCGAGATTGTACCGAAGCAACCGGGTGGCCGAGTCGAGCGTGGTCAGCGCGAACGAAACGACGACCACGGCCGCGAACGCGGTGGATCCCCCCAGCGGTAGACCCACCGCCGCCAGGAAGCGACCGGCACCGGTGATGAAGGCGCCGATCTTGGGGCCGAGCCCGCCCGCCTGCGCCCAGCTGGCGTAGTGCAGGTGCCACTCCGCGGTGCTGGCCAGACCCGCCGTGCACGCCAGAACCGCCAGGATGGCCAGCATGCCTTCGGTGGCCATGCCTCCGTAGCCGATCGCCTGGGCGTCGCGGGAGCAGGAGATCTGCTTGGCCGTCGTCCCGGAGGAGACCAGACAGTGGAATCCGGACACGGCGCCGCACGCGACCGTTATGAACAGGAAGGGGAAGATCGCGGGGAGATCGGTGGCCGTGGTGTTGAACGCGGGGGCCACCACCTCCGGGCGCGACGCGATCAGTCCCGCGAACATGAGCCCCATGCCCGCGTACAGCTGGAAGGAATTCAGGTAGTCCCGCGGTTGCAACAACAGCCACACCGGCAGCACGGACGCGGCGAACGCGTACGCCAAGAGGATCCAGATCCACAGGTCGCGCCCGACGGCCGTGACCGGATGCCCCGAACCCCACACGAGTCCCGCGAACGAGAGGGTCAATCCGATCACGGTCGTCTTGAGCAACGACCACTTCCACTTGTACAACGCCCAGCCCATGCCCAGTGCGACCAGCAGGATGGCCAGCACCGGAAGCACGGCTTCGGGGTGCGACTCGGGGTGGGGACGACCATCGGCGGGAGCCGCCGTGAACAAGGTGGCGATGATGAGCACGAAGACGCCCATGGCCAGCGACATCAGGAAGTAGATCACGACCAGGAACAGCAGGCGGGCGCGGGGCGAGATGACGTCGCTGGCGATGTCGCCGATCGAGCGACCGCGATTGCGCAGGGAGAGGACGAGCGTGGCGAAGTCATGCACGCCGCCGATGAAGATGGTGCCGAAGACGATCCAGAGCACGGCGGGTACCCAGCCCCAGATCACCGCGATGGCGGGGCCCAGGATCGGGCCGAGTCCCGCGATCGACGCGAAGTGGTGCCCGAACAGCACGGCCCGGCGAGCGGGCACGTAGTCCACCCCGTCGTTCAGCTCGTGGGCGGGAACGGGCTCGTGGTCACCCACCTGCAGAACGACGCGACGCAGCCAGCCACCGTAGAAACGGTACGCGGCCAGGAACGCCAGGGCGGACAGGCCGGCCAGGACCAATGCGTTCATTTCCCCTCCTGGCGAAAGGCTAGCGTTCGCGGTGGCGGGAGTCAAACCCCGCCACGAGAGGTGGATAGCGAAATCCTGAATCCGCCGATGTCAGGAACCGGCGGATCCGCTAGTCTGGTCTTCGAACCCGGAACCGGAGGCACGAACGTGCGCGAGTGGTGGAGTCACATTCTCAAGGGGCCGATCCCATCGAGCCTGCTGGTGAGCGCCGTGTTCCTGGCCATCGCCGTCTGGCTGGGTCCGGTCTCCAGCGGCGAGTCCACGTCGCGAATCTACGACACGCCCGGAGCCCTGACGCCCGCCGCCGGGGACAACGTGACGGCCGCCGTGATCGGCGCGTACGAGTCGGCCAGTGCCCACCACCTGTGCGTGGCGGAAGGCGTGGCCGCGCACTACCACCGCAAGCACGACGAAACGGTCACGGTTCTCTCCGGCGTCGGCGTGCTGACGGTGGGCGAGGAAACGCGAGAGGTCCAGGCCGGCACCGTCGCCCTGATCCCGCGTGGGACCGTACATTCGTTGCAGGTGACCGGCGGACCGTTGGAGGCAGTCAGCGTGTTCTCGCCGGCCTTCGACGGAACGGACCGCATCTATCTCGATGAGTGACGGGGGCCCGGCGTCTTCGCATCAGCGTCGGGTAGAGGAGCTCGAGTGGCGGCTGCGCTCGGAAGAGCTGCTGGATCCCGCGCTGGACGAGGCCGCGCTCATCGGGTTGGCGCTGGAGCTGGCGCTGGCCGCGGTCCAGGCCGACGTGGCGCTGATTCTGCTGCGCAATGAGCGCAAGAGTCGCGGCGGGACGCGCGCCTACGCCCGGCTCCGCGGAGAAGCTCATCATCGAACGTTGGACGCCACGCGCTCGCGGCTCGCGCACGACACGCTGCGTACCGGCCTCTTCGGGATCCAGGCGGATACCACGTCGCCCGGAGCCCTGGAGGCCGCCGAACTGCTGGGTGAAGCGCCCAAGGTGCGACTGGCCGCTCCGCTCCGTCGCGGCGAGCGGGTATTCGGGGTGCTGGAGGTGGCGTACCGCGTTCACCCGGACACGCATCTGGAGGATGAGCAGCGCACCCTGCGTTCCGTGGCCGACCATCTGGCCGTGGCGTTGGACGCGGCCCGCCTCGTCCGTCAGGAGCGACTCCGGTCGGCGGAGCTCGCGCACCTGATCGACATCGGCACCAAGATCTCCGCCCATGTGGACCTGGATCAGCTGCTCAAGGCGATCGTGGACGCGATCCAGGAACTGGTGCCGGCCGATGCGGTCGGAATCTTCCTGGTGGATCCCGACGAGTCCATGCTCCGCCGCGAGATGACGCGCGGCTACGACCACGCGCGCGCGGAGGACCTGAACCTGGATCTGGATCGCGGCATCCTGGGCTGGGTCGTGCGCGAGGGCCGGGGCATCATCGTTCCGGATGTGACGAAGCATGAGAACTATGTGGGGGTTCGGGCGGAGACCAAGTCCGAGATCGCGGCGCCCCTGTCGTACGAAGGCACGGTGATCGGCGTGTTCAACCTGGAGAGCGATCGCCGGGCCGCGTTCGATGATCACGACCTCGAACTGCTGGGCACGTTCTCGAACCAGGCGGCCATCTCCATCATGCACGCGCGACTGCACGCGGACGCCAAGGAGAAGCGTCGCCTGGAAGGGCAGCTGGAAGCGGCACGCAACATCCAGGCAACGCTGCTTCCCTCGGGGTCGCCGGACATTCCCGGACATGTGCTCACGGGCCGCAACATCCCGTCGTCCGCGGTGGGGGGAGACTACTTCGACTTCCTGCGGATCGACGAGCGTCGCTGGGCCATCACCGTGGCCGACGTCTCCGGCAACGGGATCTCGGCCGGACTGATCATGGCCGGCTTCCGGGCGGAACTGCGCGCGGAACTGCGACATCACGACGACCCGCGCGCCGTCTTCTCCCATCTGAACGGGGTGCTGGTGGAGGAACTCGACCCGGACCACTTCGTCACGGCGTTCCTGGGTGTGTACACGCCGGAGTCGGGCACGCTGGTGTACTCGAGTGCAGGGCATGAGCCGGGGCTGCTTCTGCGTTCCTCGGGCGAAGTGGAGCGGCTGGGCGAAGGCGGGCTGCTGCTGGGCGTCTTCCGCGAGGCGACGTACGGGCACGCGATGGTCCACCTGGCGCCGGGTGACCAGTTGATCCTGTATACCGACGGGTTGTCCGATGCGGGCGACCCCTGGGGCGACCGCCTGGGGGAGGAGGGCGTTCTGCGGTTGCACCGCGAAGTGCTCGCGCGGGG
>BQJX01000245.1 GCA_021604925.1 Gemmatimonadota bacterium | reverse complement strand
CCTCCGCGAACACAGCGGCCCGCTCAGAGCCGCTGCTGCCAGTGCGATACGTCCGGAGTGTCCGGCAGGAGGTCGGCGAGTTGCCTGCCCAACGCGGCCCGTTCGGCGTGCGAGTCCGCGTGCGCCTGGTCCGCGTACTCCCAGAACTCGCAGAAGTCGCCGGGCCGCTCCACGTTCTCGACGAGGTAGAAGCCCTTCACCTGGCCGGCGGCCGTGGCCCCGGCGGAGAACTCCTGCAGCAACTGCAGGTACTGCGCGCGGGCCGCCGGCGGCACGGTTCTTTGAACGCTGCGGATCAGCCTCATGGTGTCTCGCTCCCCGTGCGCCGCCGAAACGCGGCCTGAACCCGGTCGAAGAACTCCCGGCGTCCGTCGGGCCCTTCCAGGTCCGTCTCCTCCGCGATGGCGAGCTCCGGACGGAGATTCCGCAGCGTCTCGGCAAACAGTCCCTGGCCCGACCGCGTGTAGGGACCGTCCTCGCGCAGGTCGTCCAACGATGCGGCCACCCGAGCACCCGAGACGCCGCAGCTCGGCGAGCGATGCTTGAGCACAAAGCCGTCCAGGTCCGTGAGGCTCCGCACCTTGGCGTCGGCCCAGTGGCGCATCGTCTCCGTGAGATCGCGCTTCGACACCACCCCGAACAGTCGCATTCCGCCCTCCAGGCGCACGAGCTGGATCGGTTCGCGCGGCACGCCCAGACCGATGCCCACCTCGGGGCAGACCGGCACCCATTCCACGCGCGCCGCCTCGCCGGCGGCGAACGGCTGGAGCCGGTGATCGCCGTCCCAGCGCACGCGCTCGCCGAGCAGGCAGGCCGACACGCCGA
This sequence comes from Gemmatimonadota bacterium, assembly GCA_021604925.1. Classification (GTDB taxonomy): domain Bacteria; phylum ARS69; class ARS69; order ARS69; family ARS69; genus BQJX01. The sequence goes on along the minus strand of BQJX01000245.1, from coordinate 4,464 downwards.
CGCGGGGCAGAGCGGCAACCGTCATGAGACCTCCCGGAAGGGTGGGGTCGGCGGGATCGGCCAGGCCATCGCCGATCCCATGGGACACCCACGGCAACAGAGTCGCCGCAACCGTCGCCGGCCGCAAGCCCAGGGGTTCCCGACCCCGGTCCTGGCTCCGCCCCGGCGCCTCCCCCGGCTCCGCCCCGGCCCCGATCCCAGGCCGACCCCCTTCGCTCCCGTCCCGCTCCCGGGCCGGGAAAGCGGCCTCTCGCCCCCCAATGGGCATCCTTTCCGCCCCCCGGCAGCGTTTTCCGCAGAACTCGCGGATTCACCCGATATGGTGCAATCCGCGCTCAACCTCGCGGGCGATTTTGCCGTTTCCTAGTTCGAGGGGGCGGAAGAACTTCGGGTCCCAACCCTCGCCAGCGAAGCCGGGGAACACGATCCCACCGTCGACACGTGGAATCACTAAAGTCCCCGCAAGTTGGTGTCGATCTCAGCGATGATTGGCAAGCTCGCCCTTGAAATGTTTGGGGAGAAGCACATGGAGAGGAGCAACACTTCGGGAGTCAACGGCATCATGGATATCAGTGAGGCCGCAGACTACCTCCACATCAAGAAGTGGACGCTTTACCGGCTGGTGAAGCGCGGCAAGATTCCCGGCATCAAAGTCGGTGGTCAGTGGCGTTTCAAGAAAGAAGTGCTGGATGAGATGTTCACCCAGAATGCTCCTTCCGAGTAGCTAGGTCTTCTCGCAGAAGTCTTCTGGGACTGCGAACGACAACTGAGACTTCCGCGAGGCGCTCGCTTCCCGACCGGGGGCGAGCGCGTTCGTGTGTCACCTGGGGATTTTTCCCCAATCGCGCTGGGGGTTCCCCCCCCGACGCTTGGGGTTCGGCTGCGGATTCTGGCACCGGCCGTCGCGCGCGCCGGATCACCGCGATCGCCGGACCGCGCGGGATCCGGTCTGCAGGGGCCTCCGGGCCCGCATGGAGCGGAACGACCCGCGCATCGTGCCCCGCCGATGCCGCGTTGGTACCGGACTTGCAACCCCGGGAAGAGGACGACTCTCTCGAACGGAGAGGTCCCTATCCCGGAGGACAAACTTGCATCTCGCCTTCCCGCATCGCGCACTGTTCTCCGCCACCCTCGGTGGGGCGGCCCTGGTGGCCGCCGGAGCGGGCCTCTCCAATGCCGCTCCGCTGGAAGTCCTGAACCGCGTCGAAAGCTCGTTCGGTCATCCGCCATTTCTGGAGTGGGGGAAGGCCACGGAAGACGTCTACCAGCGCGACCACGGCCACGCGGACTACTCCGCCGAGATCCACTATGACCTGGGGCTGTACTTCTTCGAACTGGGCGAGTACGAGCTCTCCCTCAAGCACTACCGTCGCGCCGCGGAGGTCGACCCGGGCTTCTCGGAGGCGTACTTCGGGATGGGACTCCTGTTCTACACGCTGGGCGACGACGACAACGCGGTTCACTTCTACCGCGAAGCCCTCGAACGCAAACCGACCGATGCCGACACGCGCAACAACCTCGGGCTGATCTACTATCGTCAGGGGCAGCTGGCCCAGGCGCGCGAGCAGATCGAAGAGGCCGTGCGCCTCCAGCCGATCTTCCCCGACGCGTCCTACAACCTGGGTCTCGTGTACTACCAGGGGCAGGACCTCTCCGCCGCGGTGGTCCACTTCCTCGCCGCGCTGGAACACGATCCCACCTACCTGCGCGCGCGCTTCAACCTGGGCGTGGTCTACTTCGAGCTGGGCATGCTGGACCTGGCCCAGGAACAGTGGGTGGCGATCCAGCAGTCGGCGCCCGGAACCGCCCTGGCGAACCAGGCGGCCGAGAACCTGTCGTTGCTCGGCAGCGAGTAGCGCCCGCCCTTCCTCTTGTGGGTCCCCGTTCCTTCGGCCACACTCCCTGACTCCCGGGGAGGGGCCTGATGACCGTGACACCCGAGTGGCTGCCCGTGTTCGTCGCCGTGGGAACGGCGGCGGGATTCCTGAACACGGTGGCCGGCGGCGGATCCTTCTTCTCGTTTCCGCTGCTGATCCTCCTGGGGTTTCCCCCGCAGATCGCGAACGGGACCATTCGCGTCTCCATCGTGTTGCAGAATCTGGTGGCCGTACCCACCTACGCGCGCGGTGGCTTCTTTTTCCCCCGGGCGGCGCTCATCTGCTCGCTGGTGACCGTGCCCGCGGCTGTGGCGGGCTCGTTCACCGCCGTGAGTCTGGATCCCGAACCGTTCCGGCACGTGTCGGCGGTGCTGGTGCTGCTGGTGCTGGTCACGCTGTTCGTGAAACCCTCGCAGTGGACCAGGAAGGACCGCCTGGAGCGGATCCGCTGGAACCGGATGTTGCCGCTCATGGCGGCCGTGGGATTCTACGGCGGGTTCTTCCAGCTGGGCGCGGGAATGCCGTTCCTGGCCGTGGCCGTGCTGGCTGGCGGTTGGGATCTCGTTTCGGCAAACTCGTTGAAGGTCACGGTGGTCCTCATCTTCAGCGCGGTGGCATTGGTGGTGTTCGCTTCGCACGGCCAGGTGGACTGGGTGGCGGGCGGCGCCCTGGGAGTCGGCAACATGATCGGAGCGTGGTGGGGAGCCCGGTCCGCGGTGAAGCGCGGTCCCGGCTGGATTCGCTGGATCATGGTCGCCATGGGCGTGCTGGCGGCGGTCCGCATGCTGTTCGGCAACGGGCCCGCGACGGCGGAAGCAGCCCCGATCGATCCGCCGCCGGCCCCGCGGAGTGTGGTGGGCGAGTTCCTGGTGTCCGCGGCGCTGCATCTGCACGGCCCGTTCAGCGAGGGCAACGCCAGCATGGAGTGGCACACGGACCACGCGGCGAACCTCGGCGTGGACGTGCTCTGGTGGACCGATCACGACTGGCGCCTGGAGGGGATCTGGCACACGCGCGCGTTCGACTTCGAAACGGCGGTCAAGGTGGACAGCCGCACGATCGAAGAGGCGGACGATGCGCTGGCCGGCGAGACGCGTCGCTGGGTGAGGTCGGGCGGGATCTGGGCGAACCACGAGTTCGATGTCAGCTCGGATCGCGCGTCGCAGGGAACCCGCAGCCTGCGCCTCCGCGCCAACGCGCCCGGCGACCCGTTCTTCCACACCGTCGCCCTGGCGCAGGAGAGCACGCGCCAGCGCCACCGCCGGCCGCTGATGTCGCGCCCGCGGATCTCCTTCTCCCTGTATCCGGAGTCGCTGGATCCGTCGGACGGGAAGTTCTTCGTGGAGGTGACGCTGAGTGTGCATCAGGAGGAGTGGCAGTCCATGCGCTGGGTGGCCGGCTCGCAGGTCGGCGAACCCGTGGCGACGCGCGAGCTGGCGTACACGGAAGGCGAGTGGAACCACTACGAGTTCGACGTGGCCGCGGCTGCCATGGCGCAGTTCACCAGCGGCGGCGCCGATTCGCTCCGCGGGCTGGACAACGCGCTCTACGAAGTCCGCATCGGGTTCGCCAGCCGCGACGACCATCTGCCGCTGCTCTACTTTGACGACTACCGCGTGCAGTGGGACGACACGGCCACCGGCCTGGACATGGTCGGCCGGCAGTCCACGTTGGCGGACTGGTACGAGACCGTCACGCCGGACGTCACGCAGTTCGTGGGCACGGAGATCTCGCGCTGGGTTCCCCTGGGCCACCTGAACGCCTTCACGCCGACCGCGTTCTTTCCCGACTACGGCACGCACGGCCCCACCGAGCGGCTGTCCTGGGCCGTGGATCAGGTGCACGCGGTGGGCGGCGTGGTCTCGCTCAACCACGTGTACTTTCCCGCGGTCTACTGGCCGGACCAGACACCCCAGGAGAAGGCGGCGCGCATTGCCGCGCGCAAGCTGGATCTCATCGGGACGCGGGCGCTCGGCGCCGACATCCTGGAGGTGGGCTACCGGCAGCGCGGCGGAATGTCGCTGGTCGACTTCCTGGATACGTGGGACGCGGCCACCGCGAATCGCCTGTTCATCACCGGCAACGGCGTCACGGACAGCCACGGCACGGACCTGTTCGTGGGGTGGGCACCGCACCAGCCGTCGTACAACTATGAGAACAACTTTGTCACGTGGCTCTGGGTTCGCGAGCGCACCCGGCTCGGCCTCATTGCGGCGCTGCGTTCCGGGCGCGCGTTCTTCGGCGATCCCTTCCGCTTTTCCGGCACGTTCGACGTTTGCACGGACGACGGAATGCCGATGGGCCGCGTGATCGTGACGGACCGGGACACGGAGACGTTGCACGTGACGCTGGAGGGCGCCCCGGAGGGCGCCACGCTGCGTCTGCTGCAGTTCGAGATCCACGAAGATGCCGCTTCGCCCGTTCTGGACACGAACGTACTGCGCGATGAGATCGTGGATCCGGCCACGCCGCTCACCATCGATACCTCCGTGGCGTCCGCGGTACGCTTGGAGTTGCACGATGCGGAAGGCGCGTTCCTGATTTCGAACCCGCACCACTTCCTGCGCCGCTTCCCGGACGAGGGAAT
>BQJX01000244.1 GCA_021604925.1 Gemmatimonadota bacterium | reverse complement strand
CGCCACCAGTCCGGCGGGCCGCACGAGATCACCTGGAACGGTACGGACGACACCGGCCGGGCACTCCCCACCGCCCCGTACTTCATCAAGCTTCACACCGCGGGCTCGAGTGAAACGCTGCCCGTCCTCCGGATCCGGTAGAGCCGGCTCCTCCCGGGCGACCCGTTGTCGGCACAGCCAGCCGAGAGCGTGCTATGGTGGGCCGTCGCTCACGGGAGGTTTTCCGCATGAACACGAGTCCCACAGCTCGGGTGCCCGACCAGGCGCACGGCATCGAGCTGCTCAACGACGCGCGCCACAACCGCGGGACCGCGTTCACGGACGAGGAGCGTACGCGCTTCGGCCTCCACGGACTTCTGCCCCAGGGCGTCGACACCATCGAAGTCCAGATGGAACGCGCCATGGCGCACTACGAGGCGAAGACGACCGACCTCGAGCGCCACATCTACCTGATCGCGCTGCAGGACAGAAACGAAACGCTCTTCTACCGCTTCCTGGTCGAGAACCTGGAGCGGCTCATGCCGATCGTCTACACCCCCACGGTCGGTCTGGCGTGCCAGCAGTTCGGCCGGATCTTCCGCAGGAGCCGAGGGCTGTACGTCTCCGCCGGTGATCGCGGTCGCGTGCGGAGCGTGCTCGACAACTGGCCCGCCCACGATGTCCGCGTGATCGTGGTCACGGATGGCGAACGCATCCTCGGTCTGGGAGATCTCGGTGCCAACGGCATGGGGATCCCCGTGGGCAAGCTCTGTCTCTACAGCGCGTGCGCCGGCGTACCGCCCGCGGGAACGTTGCCGGTGACCCTGGACGTGGGCACCAACAACGAGGAACTGCTGACCGACCCGCTCTATCTCGGAGTCCGAAGCCGGAGGCTGCGCGGCGAGGCGTACGACGCCTTGATCGAGGAGTTCGTGGTCTCGGCGAACGAGAAGTGGCCGGGCGTCCTCGTTCAGTTCGAGGACTTCGCGAACCTCAACTCGTTCCGACTCCTGGCGGCCTACCGGGACCGGGTCTGCACCTTCAACGACGACATCCAGGGGACGGCGGCCGTGACCCTGGCCGGCCTCTACTCCGCCCTGCGAACGACGGGCGGGCGTCTCCGCGACCAACGCCTGTTGTTCCTGGGAGCCGGCGGTGCCGGGGTCGGGATCGCGGACCTGATCGTGTCCGCCATGACGTCGGAGGGGCTCGACGAGGAAGCCGCCCGACAGCGCTGCTGGTTCGTGGACTCGCGTGGCCTCGTCCAGCGATCCCGGGAGAACCTGGAGTCGCACAAGCTCCACTACGCACACGACCTGCCGCCGGCCGATGACCTGTCCGCGGCCATCCAGGCGATGAACCCCACCGCCCTCATCGGTGTCTCGGGCCGCGGCGGCAGCTTCACGGAAGATGTCGTTCAGGAGATGGCCCGGCGGAACGTGCGGCCCATCATCTTTGCGCTGTCCAACCCCACGTCGGCCGCCGAGTGCACGGCCGAGGACGCCTATCGCTGGTCCGAGGGCCGCGCGATCTTTGCGAGTGGCAGCCCGTTTGATCCGGTGCGGTGGAACGGAACCACGCTGATCCCCGCGCAAGCGAACAACGTATACATCTTTCCCGGGTTGGGTCTGGGCGTGATCGGTGCCGGCGCGGCCCGCGTGACCGATGAGATGTTCGCCATCGCGGCGCGGACGCTTGCAGACAGCCTGAGCGAAGGTGAACGCGGAGAGGGGCGACTCTTTCCGCCCGTGGGTCGCATCCGGGAGATCTCGCTCGAGATTGCGGTGGCCGTTGCGGAGAACGCCTACGCAACCGGTTTGGCCCGCGCCCCGAAACCCGACGATCTCCGGGCTTTCCTGGACGGCAGCCGTTTCGTCCCCCGGTATGAGCCACAGAACGACTGACCGCGCACCCCTCACTACCCGGCCGCCGGAATCGGCCGGACGGAAACGTCGGCCGCGCGCCTACTCTCCCCCGACCGTGGGCACGTCCATCATCATGTCGTGGTGACTCCCGAACCGCTTGGAGATCGAGAAGCTCACCAGGTAGTCGGCAAACGCCGCGTCGCCCTGCCGCCACTCGCCGGTCTCCGCCGTCCGCTCCTTGTCGGAGACGCTCTGCGTCCGGTTGCGATAGACGGCAATCGGCACGTTCAGCGTGAAGCTCAGGTCGCGGTGCCGGTAGGTCGCGCCGGGCTCCACGGAGACGGCATAGCCGGGCCGACGGCGGCCTTGGCTGCCGCCGATCCAATCCTCGGAAGGCACGCCCTCCCAGCGCCCGCCCAGGCTGGCCGACAGACCGTGCTCGGGCAGCAGCGCGTAGTCGAACCCGGCGCGGGCGGAGTACTGATCGGCAACGGAGTGCGGCACGTCGTTGACTTCCCTGGGATTGAACAGATAGAACGCGCTGAAGTAGACGGACGTTCTCGAGAACAGCGAGCGATAGCCCTGGCCTTCCAGCGTGAAGCCCCAGCCGCCGTCGCCCGGCTGGATCGACTGGTCGACCGCCTTCGTGACGAGAGAGTCGCTCCCATCCGCGGCCAGCTTGTGGAACGTGTCCTGTACGTTCGAGTCGCCGGTCGGCGCCTTGATCCCGAATCCCAGCGAAAGGTTGCCCCGATACGACGTCATCGGATCGAAGAGCCAGTAGCTCCCGGTGAGCCGGACGTCGCCCACTCCCTGGGCTCCGGTGTGGAACCGGTCCTGGCCGGGATTCGACGCGGGGCTGTTGCCGTAGTGTTCGTAGAGAGAGGAGCGATCGTAGAAGAGCACCGGAACGTTCAGCGCGATCCCGAGCCGATCCGTGAGTCCGTACTCGAGCCCGAGATCCATGGAGTGGTTCCGGTTGATCACCTCGGTGCCGTCCTCCACTCGATTCGCTTCCTCCTCATCGCCGCGGAAGTGACGGAATGACCGGAAGTACTGGTAGTCGGTCGACACCTGCCACTCCCGGCTCCCCAGAATCCCGGAGGACGGGTCCATGGACTGCGACAGCCCGCAGCCCATGGGTGAGACTCGCACGCAGCCCTGGGCGTAGGCGTTCCCGCCGGCAAGGGACATGACGGCGAGGACGGCGAGGATGGCGAAGGTCAAGCTGGCTCGGTGGTGGTCAGTCACGGTGCTCCTCCTGGGCGGGGCGCGGCGGTTGGGCAGGTCGGTACGACCCCGGACCATTGCAAGCGCCGGACCACCTGAGGGCATTTCCGAGGTTCCCGGCGCATGTGACTGTAGCTACGTGGCTTAGTGGACGTGACGACAGGCCGGAGCCGCGGCCCCGGGCACGGTCCTCATAGGAGTTCCGAACGTCGGACGGCCGAGTTCATAGGACCTGTGAAGTCGGACGGAGACGGCGCGGCCGATCTCGGGATGCGGCTGAGCTCCGGAATGCGGTCGGGGGACGGGAGACGGGGACGCGGCTGGCCCGGTTGCCGCTGGGACGCGCTACCTCACCAGATCCGCATCGGGCTCCAGGGTGCCCACGTAGTACTCGACCAGGCGATTCTGCCAGAGCAGCCGATAGCGAGCGCTCACCACGCCGCTCTCGGACGAGACAAGATCCGCCCGCGAGAGAGTGACCTCGAACAGCGTGGAGGCCCCCGCCAGGTATCGCTCGTTCGTGTAGGAGAACGCCTCGCGCGCGGCCGCGACCCGCGCTTCGGCCGCGTCCAGCGATTCGCGGGCGGCGTCGCGATCCAGCACGGCGCGCCGCACCTGCAGGGCAACGTCCTGCCGAAACCCGGCCAGCCCGATCTCCGCGTTCTCCCGGCTGATCCGGGCGCGATCCACGGCATTTCGGGTCTGCTTCCGGTCAAAGATGGGGTACGACAGCGAGAGCCCCACTCCGGCGGACTGTCGGTCGTCGAACTGGGTGACCAGATCGTCATCCAGTGCGTCCGAGTACCGGCTCGAGAAGCTCCCCGAGAGCGAAAGCGTGGGCCATCGGTCCGCCTGCGCCTGCGTGACCCTCTCATCCGAGACGGCGAGACGCTGCTCCTGGGCCGTGAGATCCGCGCGCGACTCGCCCGCGATCTCCACCAGATCCGCAAACGTTTCCGCGGGCCCCACCGCATCCGGCGTCCCCGTGGCCGGGATCTCGAACACGATCTCCGCGAGGGGATCGAGATGCAGGGTCTGCATCAGATCCACCTGGCTCAGTTCCAGGGTCCGTCGCGCCTCGACCACGGCCAGCCGCGACGCGGCCACGTTGGCTTCCTGCTGGTAGAGCTCGTTGACGGGACGCTCCCCCTCTTCCACCAGCGCCCGAACCCGATCGATCTGCTCCTCCTCGGCCGCCAGGTTCGCCTGCCGGACCCGCTCCTGCTCGGTGGACTCGATGAAGGCGAGGTAGTCGGAAATGACCTGGAACACGACCGTCTGCCGTGCCCGCTCGTAGTCCAGCTCGCCGGCCGCCTGCTCGAAGCGCGCCTCGCGGAGACTCGACACGTTGGCGAACCCGTCAAAGAGGGTCACGCTGGAAGAGAGGCTCGCACTCATGGATCGATCGGACGACCAGCTGGTTTCGCCGGTCTCCCCCGTGACCTTGTCGAACGACTCGCTCCCCGAAACTCCCAGGCGAAGATCCGGGAGGAATCGCCACCGCGCGTCCGACACCGACAACGCGTCCAGGCCGCGGTCGTTGTTCGCCAGGAGCAGCGGAAGGTTCCGGTCCAGTGCGATCTCCACCGCTTCGTCGTACGTGATCGTGCGCGGCTCGGCGAACGCGCGCGGCGCGAGCACTACGCTCCAGAGGAGGATGCTCGCAAGGCCGAGCCCAAGCCCCCGGCGAGAAGTCAACTCCATCGGACGGATTCGCACGTTCGCTCCTTCCTTTCACTCGTACCGGAGTGCTTCGATCGGCTCCAGCGAAGCCGCGCGACGTGCCGGATAGAACCCGAAGAACACGCCCACCGAACCCGCGAACACCAGGGCGATGAGCACGGTAGTCGGCGAAATGGCGATGGCCCAGCCCGTGAACGAACCCAGCACGAATCCACCCCCGACTCCCACGGCCACGCCGAGGAAGCCGCCGACCAGGCACAGGACGACGCTCTCCACCAGGAACTGCGTGAGGATGTCGCTGGCGCGGGCGCCGAGTGCCATCCGCAAGCCGATCTCGCGCGTGCGCTCGGTCACCGACACGAGCATGATGTTCATGATGCCGATCCCCCCCACGAGCAGCGAGATCCCCGCGATCGCCGAGAGCAGAAGCGTCATCACCTGGGTGGTCTCGGCCGCGGTCGCGGCGAGTTCCGCCTGATTGCGCACGGTGAAGTCGTCCTCCTGGGTGCCGCGAAGTCCGTGCAGATCCCGCATGATCGCGCGGACCTCTTCCTGGCCCGCCTCGATGTCGTCCGGCGAGGAGGTGCTGACCAGGATCTGCGAGATGAACTGGCG
>BQJX01000243.1 GCA_021604925.1 Gemmatimonadota bacterium | reverse complement strand
CACGAGGCCGGGCAGGTCCTCATCCTGGGACACGATCCCGCCCAGGATCCCGATGTCGCCGTCATAGTCGCGAGCGCTCAGCGGCGCCGCCGCCAGTACCAGGCCCATGAGGGCCGCGAGTCCCATCCCGGGGAGCCGCGGGGTGTGCTTCGCCAAAATTCACCTCCATGTGTGCGAAACGAGTCGTTCTACTCGGATTCGGTTCATCACGCGTCGTTCGGGTCTTCCGGCTTTCGACACTCGGCAGAGATGCGGGGTCACATCGTCAATGAACCAAGCTCAGGTGGGGGGCCGGAGCGCGCACGGCTTCCTTTTTACATCAGGAAGCCGGGATGAGCAACGATCGCGCTCACTGTCCGAACGGGGCCGGTTGACGCCGGATCGTCTTGTGGCCATCAGTAGAGCGAGCCATCCGGGGCGTCCGAGAACGGCCCGGGTCGAACCCTGACGGACCCGGAGGCCCCTGATGCGATCACTCCCTTCCTGCATTGGCCGCGGTGGACTGGCGGCCCTGTTCCTCCTGTTTGCCGGCAACGCCTCGGCGCAGCACGAGGTGGGACGCACCACGATCCACTTCGTGGATGCCTCCCGCGGCGACCGCGCCGTGAGCGCGCGGATCAAGTACCCCGCCGACGTGGAAGGGCAGGACGTGGCCCCGGCGGCGGGCCTGTTCCCGGTGGTCGCCTGGGGTCACGGGCTGACGGTCCTGGTCGGAAGCTACACTCCGCTGTGGGAAGCGCTGGTTCCCGCCGGGTACGTCGTGGTCCTTCCCCTCACGGAAGGCACGTTCGGAGCGAATCCTCTGGAGCTCGGAAGGGATCTCGCGTTCGTGATCTCGGCGATGCAGGCGGAATCCCAGGACAGCACGTCGCTGTTCTTCGGAGCGATCGACGCCTCCGTGTCCGCGATCGGCGGCCACTCCATGGGGGGCGGCGCGGCCACCCTGGGCGCGGCGGAGAATCCGTGGATCGATGCGCTGGTCAGCCTGACGGCCCTGGAAACGAATCCCTCGGCGATTGCGGCGGCCGCCAACATCTTCATGCCGTCCTTGGTGGTGGGAGGCACCGCGGACTGCGTGACACCCGTCGCCGGAAACCAGCGACCCATGTACGAGAACCTGTCGGCCGATTGCCGGTACCTGGTGGAACTGACGGGTGGAACCCATTGCGGATTCCTGGATCCCGGCAGCAACTGCGAGAACTTCGAGGGGGGCTGCCCCACGGACTCGTTGCAACGCGCCCAGCAGATCGCGCAGATGGAGGCACTGGTCGTGCCGTGGTTGGATGCCCACCTCGGGCACGACGCCCTGGCGTGGTCCACCTTCCAGGCTGCGCTGGCCACGGACCCGCAGCTCTCCTGGGAGGGCACTTGCAACGTGGTGTCCGCGCCCGTCGCGCGCGGCAGCACGCTCGGGCTGACGGCACTCCCGAATCCGAGCGCCGTCGGGTTTTCCGTGCAGTGGTCCGCGGCCCACGCGGTTCGCACGCTGCGCGTTCACGACGTGCGCGGGCGCAGCGTCCGGCAGCTCCATGCGGACGTGTCCCCGGCGGGATGGGACGGACGATCCGCCACGGGTGAACGGGTGCCGGGCGGCGTCTACTGGATCCGGGCCGAGCTGGAAAACGGATCCCACGAGACGGTGCGCGTGGTCCTGCTCCGCTAGCGTGCCGGCAGTTCGGACGTCCAGTTCATGACCACGGTGAACGGCGTCGGGTCCGATTCGACCAGGTCGCGGATGAAGAGGAAGCGTTCCCCGTCCGGCGAGACGCTGTACTCGCGCGTGCCGGCCTCCGCCCAGCCGATGGGGAAGAGGACTTCCGGAGTTCCGATCGACAGCGCACCACTGGACTCCACCGACGCTCCCATGAGTTCGCGATCCGCGTTGATGAAGAAGAGTTCGCGTCCGTCGGGCCGCCACTCCGCGTTCTGGCCTCCGGTGGTGGAGACCTGCCACTTGCTCTCGCCGCCGGGAAAGGACCGGATGTACACCTCGGCGCGCCCGGTCTCGTTGGACGCGTAGGCGAGCCACCTGCCGTCGGGCGAGAGCCTCCCCTGGACCTCCAGGAACGGCGTCGCGATGAACGGTTGGGCTTCCGCACCGCCTTCCTGGTCCAGCAGAAGGATGTCCATGCCCCTGTCCCCTCGGAACCCTCCCAGGATCAAGTGCCCCCCGTCGTTCGTGACGTCTTCCACTCTGGTGAACAGGTCGAAGTGCGCGATCGTCTGGGCGTCTCCGACCCCGCTGGCGGACCGTCGCCGGATGTCCCAGCCCCCGGTTTCCTCCTGCGCGGTGTAGTAGACATCCCGCCCGTCCGGGCTCCAGACCGGACCCACGTCGATCTGGGGGTCGAACGTGAGGCGGCTGGTGGTCCCCCGGGCCGGATCCATGATCCACAGGTCCACGTTGTTCGATCCGCCCGAGCTGCGCTCCGTCACGATGCGGCCGTCCCCGGCCACCGAGACCGCTTCGTAGCTGACCGGATCGCCGAACTGCTCGATCACCGTGCCGCCCCGGTCCACCCAGATCAGCGACTCCTGATCCGCGCCGCTGGACCGGTAGACGAGGACTCCGTTCCGCGAGACGGAGAAGTGGGCGTCTCCGAAGTTGTTCACGTGCAGGCCCTCGGCCAGTGGAATCGGCTCGCCACAGAACTCGCGCTTCCCGGCATCGAACGGATGGGCCACCAGCGTGTGCTCGGTCACATAGAGAACGTAGCCCGGCTCCGCGTAGATCGCGCGGGACCCGACCGGGCCGATCCGCTGCTTCTCGCCGGTCTTGAGATCGCCCCAGAACAGCTGAAAGACGTCCGACGAGATCTCGATGAACAGGAAGAAGCGCTCGTCCGGCAGCAGCGCCGGCCAGCCGAAGGTCTGGCTGGCTTCCACGGAATCCAGGGGAACGGCAGCCACCGGAATTCCGCCGGCGGCGGAGACGCGCGAGACCGCCTCGGCGTAGCTGCCATCGAAGAGGATCACTCCCTCGGAACTCCAGTCGCCCGCGTCTCCGCTGGGGGCATCGCACAGGGTCTGGGCGGGCCCGCCGGCGACGGACACCTTGCGCAGCTTGCGATCCGAGAAGAACGCAATGTGGCGGGCGTCCGGAGACCAGATGGGCAGGTCGGATCCTTCCGTGCCCGCAAGCACGCGGGGGGCCAGATCGTTCAGATGACGCAGCCAGATCTGATCCGAGTCCTGGTTCCGGGCTCCGATGGCCAGCGTGCGACCGTCCGGGGAAATGCGCAGGGAGCGGGCAAAGCCGATCTCTTCGGGAACCGGAATCTGGAAGCGCACCGCCGGCGCCGGGGTCGGTCGGCCCGTCCACCAGAGAAGCGCCATTGCCAGCATGCCCACGGTGGCGAGCGCCGCAATCGACCAGGCGAGGCGGGCGCGCACGCGACGTCGGCTGGATACCACGGCCGGCACTCCCGCCTGCGAACTCGACTCGGCGATCCAACTCAGCTGTCCCGACACGTCCGCGGCGCTCTGCCAGCGGTCTTCCGGATCCTTGGCCATGCACTTGCGGACGATGTGGTCGAGTGCCGGCGGCGTCATCGGCGCCACGGAGGACAGCGGCGTCGGCTCGCGCTCCAGGATCGCCGCGATGAGCGAGGCCTGGCTCTTGCCTTCGAACGCCTTGCGCCCGGTCGCCATCTCGTAGAGCACCGACCCCAGCGCAAAGAGGTCGCTGCGCGCGTCCGCTTCGCCGCCCTCGAGCTGTTCCGGCGCCATGTAGTGGAACGTTCCCAGGATGGTGCCCTCGGCCGTGAGCGGTCCGCTGGCCGGCCCGATGCCGTGCGGTTCCGTCACGGCCTGCGTGACGGCCACCGCCGCGCCCCCCGTCCCTTCGCCGATCTTGGCCAGCCCGAAGTCGAGCAGCTTCACGCCGCTCTTGGTGATCATCACGTTGCCCGGTTTCAGGTCGCGATGAACGACGCCGCTGCGGTGCGCGCGGTCCAGCGCCTGGGCGATCTCCGCGCCGTAGCGAAGCACGTCGGCAAGGGGAAGCGGACCCTGTTGCAGTCGCTCGGCGAGCGTCTCTCCCTCGATGAACTCCATCACGATGTAGTCCACCTCGTCGTGGGATCCGAGGTCGTGCATCGTGCAGATGTTGGGATGCTGCAGGTTGGAGATCGTCTTGGCCTCGCGCAGGAAGCGCTGGCGCCGCGCGGGATCCTGCGAGAACTGGGGAGGAAGCACCTTCACGGCGACCGTACGGTCCAGACGGCTGTCCGTGGCACGGTACACCTCGCCCATGCCGCCCACGCCCACCTTCTCCAGGATCTCGTAGTGTCCGAGCTTCTTGCCGACCACGGCGTGCCTTCCGAAGGGGGACGAAAGCAGGGAATGTAGCGGTTTCGCGTGGATCCCGCACGTTTCCATGTGGTGCGCTGCCCGGGGGCCGGTCGCGGTCGGTAGGATGTGCCATCCGAAGTCCGGTTCTTACCGACCGCTTCCCGCCGCCGCGCCGCCCCCAGGGGCCGAGGATTGGTCGGCGCTCGTGCGACCGCTCCCGGGCAACCGCCCTCCGGCCGCGTCGGTGCCCCTTGCCCGTTGCGCGGCGTCTCGGGGCAGTGGTCCCCCCGGGCCCACGCTTGGCGCGAAGCTTGCAGGTCGACACGTGGGGGATCTCGGCCGTCGGCCCGGCCTTGTGGGTGGTGGTCGTGCCTGGGGTATTGTCTGGTCCACTGGCGTTTCGGAGCGCCATTGCCGGACCGGGGCACCGGCTTGGGTCGCGGAATCCGACCCGGCCTGTGCAGATTGCGAACGGCTCGGTGGGCGGAGCGGTCCGCCACGACACGCTCGGAGGGACTGTGAAGAGGGTCGCTTGGATGGTCCGCGCGCTGCTTACCTGTGCCCTCGCTCCGGCGACGTCCGTGTCCGCGGGCGACGGGGCGGCGGTGCCGTCCAGCGGGCCAGCCACCGGCATGGTCACCTACGTGACGTCCGAGATGATCTACCTCGATGTGGGCAGTCAGCAGGGCCTGACCAAGGGGGCCCCGCTGGAAGTCCGCCGGGACGGCGTTTCGCTCGCGGCGCTGAGCGTCACCAGCCTCTCCTCCCGACGAGCTGCCTGCACGGTGCCGGTGGGGCACCAGTTCCAGGTGAACGACCAGGTGATCTTCGATGGAGTCGCGGGGAACCCGGCGGACGCGATGCGCGCTCGCTCGGACGAGTCGCGAGCGCCGTCTCCACCGGCGAGCGACGGCAGCTGGCGTGGGGTGTCCGCGCCGGGAGACTGGCAGGGCCGGGTTGGTCTGCGGTTCTTTGCCCGGAGCGACGGGAGCGGTCGCGGCGATGACACCTACCAACCCTCGCTGGATCTTCGCGCCGATGGTTCGTCGATCGGCCGGTCGGATGTTTCGGCCCGGATCGACGTGCGCACGCGTCGGACCTTCACC
>BQJX01000242.1 GCA_021604925.1 Gemmatimonadota bacterium | reverse complement strand
GAGTTCGAGGCCATGGCGTGGGCCACCGCCGTGGGCGAGGTGTCCCCGGTGTTCTCCACCCCGTTCGGCTACCACATCCTCCAGGTGAACGAGATCACGACGGAGGCCGGCAAGGACAAGCGGCGCGTCTCCCACATCCTGCTGCGCGTGGGACCGTCCACCTACACGCTCCGCGAGGCGAGCGACAAGATCGACGACTTCCTCGACGGGATCGCGGACGGCGCCAAGTTCGAAGCCGCCGCCACCGCCGCGGGACTCACGGTGGAAAGCTCCGGTGCGTTCGAGCGCGGCGAGGCCATCCCCAATGTCGGCCCGTTGCGGCGCGCCGAGCGGTTCGCGTTCTCCAACGAACCGGGAACACTCTCCACGGATCCCATCGAAGACGAGTCGGCCATCTACGCGTTCCGTGTGGCGCAGCGTCTTCCGGGCGGCCAACTGCCGTTCGAAGAAGTGAAGGACCGGGTGCTGGCGGACGTGACCGAGGAGAAGCAGCGGAAGCGCGCCCGCGAGAAGATGGAGCAGGCGCTGGCCTCGAGCGATGGTTCGCTCGAGTCGATCGCGGCCGCTCTGGGTGACGAGGTTCGCGAGACGATCGAGTTCTCGCGCGAGTCGTTCGTGCCGTCCATCGGTCGTCGCAATGCTTTCGTGGCCGCGGCGTTCTCACTGGAACCCGGAGAGCGATCCGGCATCGTCGATTCCGATCGCGGATTCTACGTGATGGAACTCGTGGAGCGGTTCCCGGTGGACGAGGCCGCCTACGCCGAGCAGCTTCCGCAACTGCGCCAGCAGATCCTCTTCGAGAAGCGGCAGACGCTGATCACGGCGTGGCTGGAGTCGCTGATCCTGAACGCCGACGTGGTGGACTATCGCGCGGGCGGCGACGGCGTGCAGTGGACGGCGGATCCGAGCTCCCTGCAGTACTCCGTGGGGGCCTAGCGCCCGCGTACCCGGTTCGAACTCCGTAGGGCGTAGCGTTCCCTACCCGGTCTCGGGATCTCTCGGGGCGCCGGGGTCGTTCCGGGGGGCGGGGTCGCTCTTGGGTGCGGCATCGCCTTTGGGAGCATCGCCTTTGGGAGCATCGCCTTTGGGAACGGTGTCGCCTTTCGGCGCCGAGGGCACCGTGTTCGGGGGTGCCGTGTTTGCCGGTGCCGGTGCCGCCTTCGCCGGTGGCGTCTTCGCCGGAGCCGCCTTGGCCGGAGGCGCCGCGTCCTTGCCTTCGAGCGCATCCGCGATATTGATCTCCCGCTGGAACTCGACCGAGAGCCGGCGGAACTCGCGCATCCCCTTGCCCATGGCCCGGGCGATCTCCGGAATCTTCTTGGGGCCGAACACCAGCAGCACCACGATGAATACCAGGATCAGTTCCGGTCCGCCGATGCCTCCCACGGATTCTCCTAGTACCAGCGGAAGAGGTAGGCCGCGAACACGATCCCGAGCACGGCCATCATGTTCACATCGAACGCGAACCCGATGGTCAGGGTGAACGCCACCAGATTCAAGGGCGTGGGACCGAATCCCCAGGTCACCGACTTCAGGAAGAAGTCCTTCACCACGCCGGCCGGCAGCACCAGCCCGATGGCCTCGCCGACCGCGGAGCCGACCACCATTCCCAGCATGACCAGGAAGATGAGTACGCGGAAATCCTTCTGGCGAGATCTCATCTCGGAGCTCCTCCCGGCACGGGAACGTAGGCGTGCGCCTGATCCTCACCCAGGATCACCGTGACCTCCAGCAGCAAGTCCGGGTTCTTCTGCAGGAACGACGGCTCCGTCCCCAGTTCCCGGGCCACCGCCGCCGCGTACGACATCTCGCCCACGCGATCCAGCACCAGCGTCTCCCGGTAGTCGGACCGGTCCGCGTTGTCGATCGTCACCACATCAAACCCCTTGGCCCGGAGGGCCTCCGCCAACCCCAGGCCGGCCTTGGCCACGGTGGAGCCGTTCAGGACCTCCACCCGAATCGGCCGCCCGCCGGGAAGCTTGGGCGCACGCCGCGGCAGCACCGGCCCCCGCAGGAAGAAACCCAGCGCCACGAGCACCGCGCCGGCCAGGAACGCTCTCCGCTTCATCCGCACTCCTCACCCCGTTCCGGGGGGAACGCTCTCCCCGTCATCCGCACTCCTCGCCCCGTTCCGGGGGGAACGCTCTCCCCTTCATCGGGTCTCCTCGTCCAGCTCCGCCCGGATGGCGTCCCGCACCTTGGCGTAGGTGGCCTCCAGGCTCTCCGGCAGGACCTTGGTGTCGCCGACCACCGGCATGAAGTTCGTGTCGCCGGTCCAGCGCGGCACGATGTGCATGTGCAGGTGATTCGGAATCCCGGCGCCGGCCAGCTTGCCCAGGTTCATTCCCATGTTGAAGCCCTGCGCGTCCAACGCCCGACGTAGCGCTCGTGTCACGAGGTCGGCCAGGTCCATGATCTCGAGCCGCTCTTCCGGACTGAGGGCGGACAACTCGCCGACCTCGCGGAAGGGCACCACCATGCAGTGGCCGGAATTGTACGGATAGAGATTCAATACGACGTAGCAGGTCACGCCGCGATGAACGATCAGGTTCTCCGGGCCGTCCGTTTCTTTCGGAAGCTGGGAAAACACCGAGTCCGCATCCCGCCGGTGCAGCCCCTTGATGTAGCCCATCCGCCAGGTCGCCCAGAGTCGGGGGAGTCCCGAGTCGGACGCCTCGGGACTCATCGCGCCTCTCCCGCGCGGTGGGTGCCGCTCTCGCGGCGGCGCGCCAGCAGCAGCGCCTCCACCTCGGCGAGCTGGTCCCGGTCGTTCACGCCCTTGATCTCGTCGGGCGTGGCCGCCGAGACCGCCAGCACGCGTTGCCCCTCGTCCCGCAGGATCGAGACGGAATCCGTGAGGTAGAACTCGCCCTGGGCGTTGTCGTTCCCGATCTTCGGGAGCACATCGCGCAGTGCGGACGCCTCGAAACAGTAGATGCTGGAGTTCACCTCATCGATGCCGCGTTGCTCTTCCGTGGCGTCCTTGTGCTCCACGATCCCCTGGAACAGGCCGGACTCGTGCGATCGAACGATGCGACCGTAGCCGGTGGGATCCGGAAGCTTGGCCGTGAGCACAGTGACGGCGGCGTGCGCCTCCCGATGGCGATCGCGCAGCGTCTGCAGCGTGCTTCCGCGCAGCAGCGGCACGTCGCCCGCCAGCACGAGTACATCGCCCTCGAATCCCTGCAACGCGTCCTGCGCCTGGATCACGGCGTCCGCCGTGCCGCGTCGCTCGGCCTGGACCACGAACTCCCACTGCGCGTCCGCGAACCGCTCGCGCACCAGATCGGCGCCCTTGCCGATCACCACCACGATCCGATCCACGCCCGACTCGCGCGCCGCGCGCCCCACGTGCCCCAGCAGCGGCTCGCCCGCGGCCTCGTGCAGCACCTTGGGCAGATCGGACTGCATTCTCTTTCCCTCGCCCGCGGCAAGGACGATGGCCATCGCCTTCATTCGCTCTCCCGTCATGCGTTCCCCCTCGTGCGTCGCAGCCCTTGCTGCGGCAGCTCCGGTGCGTCCTCGCCTCCGAGGAACACGTTGTCGATCAATCGGGTCTTCCCCACGCGGACCGCCACCGCCAGCAACGCCGGCCCGTGGCCGTCCCATTCGCCCAGCGACGTGCGCTCCCGCAACTCCACGTACTCCACCTGGACGAGCGGCTCACGCTGCAGCTCCGCGCGAACCAGATCCACCAGCGTGTCCGCGGTCCGCTCGCCTTCCTGATAGGCCGCGGCCGCCGCGAACAGTCCCCGGGAAACGGAGAGGGCGGCGCCGCGCTCCTCTGCCGAGAGATACGCGTTTCGCGAACTGAGCGCGAGCCCGTCCTCGTCCCGTACTGTGGGGGACACCACCACTTCGCCCGGGAGATCGAGGTCCGCCACGAGTTGCCGGATCACGATCACCTGCTGCGCGTCCTTCTGCCCGAACACGGAGTAGTCCGGCCGGACCACGTTCAGCAACTTGGCCACGACCAGCGCCACGCCATCGAAATGACCGGGCCGGCGCGCGCCGCAGAGCTCATCGGTCAGCTCCGTCACCTGCACCCGTGTCCGGAATCCGGCCGGATACATCTCGCGCGCGCTCGGCGCGAACAAGACGTCCACTCCCGCCGCATCCGCGAGGGCGGCGTCGCTGTCCAGGTCCCTCGGGTACTCCTGGAAGTCCTCGCCCGGACCGAACTGGGTCGGATTCACGAAGAGCGACATCACGAAGAAGGGGGTCCCGCCGCGCTCGGCCACCCGGGCCCGCCCCGTCTCGATGAGCGAGAGGTGCCCCCGATGCAGGGCCCCCATGGTGGGCACCAGCACCACGGACTGCCCGGCGGCGCGGGCGGCGTCGGTGAACTCCCGGACCTGTTCAATCGTCTTCGCGATCCGCACGCGACGCCCTCCGAGGGGCGGCGCCGTAGCTGTGGTCCAGATCGGGGAACGCGCCGCTCTTCACTTCCCGTCGGTACTCCGCGATCGCCGCGATCATCACGTCGTTCAGGTCGGCGTACTTCTTCACGAACTTGGGCTTCAACTCGTTCTCGATGCCCAGGAGATCGTGGAAGACCAGCACCTGCCCGTCGCAATGCGGACCGGCGCCGATTCCGATCGTGGGAATCGAGAGGCTCTCCGTGATCTCGCGGGCGAGTTCGAACGGGATCCCTTCCAGCACCAGCGAGAAGCATCCGGCCCGCTCCAGCAATCCGGCATCCTCCACCAACCGCTTGGCCGAGTCCTCCGACCGACCCTGCACCCGGAACCCGCCGAAGCGGTGGACCGACTGCGGGGTCAGTCCCACGTGCCCCATCACGGGAATCGACGCGTCCGTGAGCGCCCCCACGGTGTTGAGGAACTCGCGGCCGCCCTCGATCTTGACCGCCTGGGCGCGCCCCTCCTTGAGCAGGCGTCCCGCGTTCGCGACCGCCTCGGCGGTGGACACCTGATAGGAAAGGAACGGCATGTCCGCAACCACAAGGGCCCGCGGATCGGCGCGGCGGACCATGCGCGAGTGGTACACGATGTCGTCCACGGTCACCGGCAGCGTGTTCTCGTGGCCCTGGATCACCATGCCCAGGGTGTCGCCGACCAGGATCATCTCCACGCCCGCGGCGTCGCAGATGCGAGCGGAGTGGTAGTCGTACGCCGTCACCATGGCGATCTTCTCGCCGCGGCGGCGCATGGCCAGCAGGGTCTTCACGTTGATTTGCGAGGAGGTCATCGGGCGCTCCCGGAGTGGCGCGGAACCGGGGGGATAGTACCTGAGGGGAGGCGGACCGTCGAGGAGGTCGCCCCCGGCCGTCCCGGGCGGCGTGGGATCGTCCCCGTCCGCGGGCCTCATGGAGCACTTGGGGGCGGTCGGCCTCTTCCGGTAATATAAGGTCATTCCTCCCTCCCGCCCGTCCCTTCTTTCACGAGGTG
>BQJX01000241.1 GCA_021604925.1 Gemmatimonadota bacterium | reverse complement strand
GCACGCGGTCCCATCGTCTCCGAGACTCAGGTACAGCATGCCGTCCGGACCGAAGCGCAGGGTCCCGCCGTTGTGCCAGGCGCGCACGTCCGGGATGTCCGTGAGCAGGTGGAACGGACTGGTCAACGTGAGACTCGTGCTCGCCGGGTTGGTGAGGTCCCCGGTGACCGTGTACATGGTGACGTAGTTCACCGACCCCGCATGATTGTAATAGAGGTAGAGATACGGGCGGGCGGGCCACTGCGGATCCACGGCGATTCCCTGCAGGCCCTGTTCGAACCCGGTCGTCTCCACGTCGGGAACGGTGTGCACGTCCACCGCCACGCCCGATCCGGGAGTGGACACGCGAATGAGGGCACTCGTCTGCTCCAGCATCAGCACGCGCCCGTCCGGAAGAAACGTGAATCCGATCGGCGATTCCGTGAGCGGCTGCGGCACCACCGCTTCCAGCGAGAACCCCGTGGGCAAGGTCTGAGCCTCCGTCCGGTGCGCCGTCAGCAGGCCCGCCAGTCCCAGCGCGACCGCGACCATCGAATGCATTGCCCGACTCATGTCGACTCCTCCCTGAAGAGGGGCTCGGTCACCGTCTACTCGGGAACCGCCCCCGCCTCCGCAAAGTAGTAGCGATCCGGATCCAGCACGCTGCCGATCACGCGATTCACTTCTTCCAGCGTCGCGGCATCCACGACGCGTCGCAGTCGCTCGCGGCGGTCCGCGCCCAGGCCCTGGCTCCACCACTCCGCCATCCGAATCGTGCGGCGCTCCGCGGTTCGATCGCGACGATCCAGATCCGCCAGGAACGAGACCTTCACGCGGTCCAGCTCTTCCTGCGACAGTCCGCTCATCGCGCGCCGAATCTCCCGATCGATGGCCGCCAGCGCGCGCGGGCGCTTCTCCTCCGCGGTGGCCATGTACACATGCGCCATCGACTGGTCCCGGCGATCCGTCCCGCTGAGCCAGACCGAATAGGCAAGCCCCTCGTCCTGCCTAAGCTTCCACAGACGGCCCGCCAGATCACCGCCGATCGCCCGCTCCGCCAGTCTCCACAGGATCGCATCGTCGGAGGAACCGGCCGGCGCCGGCCACGCGAGATAGAGGTTGGCCTGCGTCTTTCCGTCCATCGGTTTCGCCGTGCGCGCCACGCCCTCGATGGGGGCCGGAACGATCCCCGTCCGCGGTGGTCCGTCGCCCTGGATGCGGGAGAGCGGTGACAGGGCCTCCGTCACCGCGGCCACGGGCGCTCCGCCGGAGTACGCCACCGCCAGGGCGCCCGACCGATAGTGGGACTTCCAGAACGCCCGCAGATCCGACGCCCGCAGCGACAGCAGACCCTCGCGCGTATCCTGGATCGAGCGGCCGTACCCCGAGCCCGGAAACACGGCCGAGTCCAGGGCGTCCCGCGCCACGGCGGCCGGTTGGTCGAGCTGGTATTGCAGATTGGAGATCATCTCGCTCCGCACGGCCGTCCACTCTTCCTCCGGGAAGTTCGGCGCCGTCAGGATCCGGATCAGCACATCCGCCGCCTCCGCGGTGGACCCGGAGGGCGCCTGCAACGAGAAGAACGCCGCATCGCTGTCCGTCCACGACATCAGTCGAAACCCGTTCCGATCCAGGTGATCCTGCAGCGCCTTCTTGTTCCAGTCCTTGGTCTGACGCGCCATCATCCTGGCGACGGCGTCGGCCAGACCGGGCGTTTCGCCGTCGCGGTCGCCGGCCCGGAGCGCCACGGTGAAGCTCTCCATGGCGCCGGGGCGGGACTCGTGCAGAAGCGACGCCCCGGAGTCCAGCGGCACGGCCAGCACCCCGCTCCCCGGCCCCGCGTGTCGTTCCGCCGCCGCCCGAATCGACGACTCGAACTCGGCCGGAATCTCACCCGGCGGAAAGATCGCCATCAGGAAGAAGTGGTCCGGCGTGTAGTACTTCACGGCCGCGGCCCGCACGTCCGCCGGCGTGACCGCACTCAACTTCGCTTCGTACTCCGAGAACAACCGGTAGTCGCCGTGCGCATCGGCTTCGACGAGCCGCGAGGCCACCTGGTACTGATCGTCCAGGCGAATCCGATGGGCCGTGACCAGTCGCTGCCGAGCGAGATCCAGGTCCTGCTCCGCGATCCCCTGGCTGCGAACGCGGCCCAGCAGCTCCCATAGATGTCCGATGCCGTCCACGATCTTGGCCGGATCGCCTTCGCCATCGATCGCCTGCCAACCCAGTGGGAAACGACGCGGCATGGCCGACACCGACACCTCGTCCAACGCCATCCGGCGCGCGATCAGTTCGTCCTTCAGCAGCGACGTATTGCCGTCGGCCAGATAGGCGCTGAGCAGCAGGTAGGGGAAGTACTCGGGCGACTCCGCGCGCGGGCCCTCCGTGGCCAGGAGGAAGTAGGCCTTCCCCACCGCACGTTCCTCGGCCAGGACCGTGATCCCCGAGCGCATCCGCAGCGGCTTGTAGAGCGCGTCCGGCACGTTTCCGCGGGGATACCCTCCGAACCGCTTCTCCACCAGGGCCAGCGCATCGTCCGTGTCGATGTCTCCGACCAGAGCCAGGGTCATGTTGTTGGGCACGTAGTAGGAAGAGTAGTAGCGCCCCACACGTTCCACGGTGGCGGCCTCCACGGTCTCGATGGTCCCGATCGTGGACCGCGAGTAGAACGTCTCACCCGGGTACATCCGGTAGGGGGCGGAACGCCAGAGGTAGCCGTAGGGACTGTCGAGGCCGGACCGGAGTTCCTCGATCACGGCCTTCTTCTCCGTCTCGAAGTCTTCGCCCGAGAACGCCGCGTGGAACATCATCTCTTCGTGCCGCTCCAGCGCGGCGTCCAGGTCCGAACGCGCCGCCATGATCTCGAACGTGGTGTAGTCGTACCAGGTGTGTCCGTTGAAGTAGCCGCCGCGGCCCGCCACCCATTCGCCGATTGCGTTCTTGGGAAACTTCTCGGTGCCCCGGAACAGAAGCAGATGTTCCAGGTAGTGCGAGTTCCCGGCAAAGTCCAGCGGCTCCGAGCTGTCGCCGACGTGCGCGCTCCAGGTGGCCGTGACGATGGGGCTGCTGGGATCCTCCACCGTGAGAACGCGAAGACCGTTCTCCAGGACGTGCAGTCGGGGGGCGCGGACATCCTGGCCCCGGACCATCACGGGACACGCCACGGCCAGCAGGAAGAACACCGGGAACAGTCGGAACAGTCGGAACACCATGCGGAACGCTCCTGATCGTAGGCGGACGCGAGTCGGACTCCGGATGCCGAGAGTACCTCGGCTCCGCGTCCCATGGTAACCTGGAGTCCCTATCGCCCATCATGAACGGAGGTTCTCAAGTGCTGATTCGTGGATTCCGCAGGTTCGTCTGGCTCCTGGGCGTGACGGCAAGCGCGGCCGGTTTGGCCGCACCTGCCGCTGCGCAGGCTCCCGCGGCGGTCGAAGGCGACCCCACACGCGGCGCCGAGTTTTACAAGTCCATCTGTCTGGAGTGCCACGGTGAGGTCGCGGCCGGAATACGCGAAATGAGCTCTCCCTCCCTGCACCAGCAGGAGGACTGGTACCTCCTGGGACAGCTGGAGAAGTTCCGGGCGGGGACCCGAGGCACGGCCGAAGGGGACAGCACCGGGGCGGAGATGCGGGCCAAAGCCCTTCTGCTGCCGGACGACCAGGCCATGAGTGATGTGGTCGCCTACATCAAGACGCTGAAGGGCCCAGGACCCGCGCCCGCCACCCTGACCGGAAACGCGGAAGCCGGCGCGGCCCTGTACGGAACCACCTGCATCGCGTGCCACGGAGCGGACGGCAAGGGAATGGCCGTTCTGAAGTCGCCGTCGCTCATCGGCCAGAGCGATTGGTACCTGCAGGCGCAGCTGGCCAAGTTCCGCGCCGGGCAGCGGGGGTATGATCCCACCGACGTGAACGGCCTCCAGATGAAGGCCATGTCGGCCACGCTGGCGAACGAGCAGGCGGTTCTGGACGTGGCCACCTACGTGAGGTCGCTCTACTAGTCGGGCGCGGGTCCATCCGAAACGGGAGACGCTGAATGAAAGCCGTGATTGCAGGTGCCGCCGTTGTCCTGGTCACGGGCATGGCCGACGGCGCCCCCCTGGAGGGCAAGGTCGCCGAACTGGCGCCACTGCTGGGAACGTGGGAGGTCCAGGGCGAATGGGTCGGCGGTCCCACGGTCTGGGCGCGGGCGCACTACGGCCCGGGACTCAACGGCCGCTCGGTCGAGGGGCGGCTCCTGGTGAAGGACGGTGACGGCGCGCCCTACGAGCGATACTTCTCGGTCTTCACCCACGACGATGCCCGGAACGCATGGGTGGCCCACACGTTCCATCGCGACGGCCGGGCCACCCGTATGGACGTGGACTGGCGCGACGGCGTCCTGCTCACGGAGTGGACCGAGGGCGACCACAGCTTTCGTGATCGGAGCGAGCTTCTGGGGGACGGGCGCATGCGGTGGACCGTCGACGTGGCGACGGCCGGCACCGGCGACTTCCAGAACGTGATGAACGCCACGTGGATTCAGCGCGAGGAGGACTTCATGCCGCATCCCATCGACTCGAACCTGTTCACCGCCGACGCCGTCACCACGAGCTTTGTAAAGGAGGCCACCATCCGCGCGCCGGTGGAAGACGTGTACCGGGCCTGGACGAACGGCGAGGCCTTCGCTGCCGCGTACGAACCGGATCGCAAGGCGCTCCGCGCGAACATCGACCTGGCGATCGGCGGGCGCTACGAGTGGCTGTGGGACGGCGAGACGGGGAGCAACGGCTGCCAGGTCCTGAGCTTCATTCCCAATCGCATGGTCAGCTTCAGCTGGAACGCGCCCCCCGAGCAGCCCGACAGCCGCGCGCAGCGGACGTGGGTCGTGGTGGAGTTCTCCCCCACGGACGATGGCACCCACTGTCGGCTCACCCATCTGGGATTCGGCGAGGCGGAGCACTGGGCCGAAACGCGCGAGTACTTTGCGAACGCGTGGCCGTACGTGCTGGAACAGTTCCGCAAGAACCTGGAGGCCGCCGCGGCCCCGCCCGCCGGTCGCTAGGGGGCACCGCCGAGATAGCCCAGACTCTGGAGTCGATCCAACTCCGCCGGACTGAACCGCGTCCCGAACGGGATCCGCGGCGTCGGGGCGTTCTTTCTCCACTCATTCAGTCGGACGCGCAGCCGTTCCACGACCTCCGGCCGCTCCCCCGAGATGTCCGTGGTCTCGCCCGGGTCCGTCCGGCGGTCGTACAGACGAACCGTGCCCTCGCTCACATTGAACGATGCCTTGTAGTCGCGGTTCTGCACGATCCAGCGCTCGTCGTTCTGGTGCGGCGGTTCGTCCCCGACCACGGACGCGAAGATCGTCTCCCGGTGCCGGCCGCCCCCGGTCCGCGCGGTCGGCAGGAGCGAGGCTCCGTACTCGGCGTCGGGAGGATCCACCTCGAACCA
>BQJX01000240.1 GCA_021604925.1 Gemmatimonadota bacterium | reverse complement strand
GCACGGTGGAAATCATGAGGCGGATCGACATGTCGCCGTCCCCATCGGAGTGATGCCGTGATTCTCTCGGACCTCTCGATTCGCCGCCCGGTCTTCGCCATGGTGCTCTCGCTGCTGCTCGTCATCCTGGGTCTGGCGGCGCTTCGCAATCTGCCCGTCCGGCAGTACCCCGACATCGATCCGCCGGTCGTTTCCATCGAGACGAGCTACCGTGGCGCGTCCGCCGAGGTGGTGGAGACCAAGATCACCCAGGTGATCGAGGACCGGATCGCCGGACTGGAGGGGATCCAGAAGCTCACGTCGTCCAGCCGGGAGGAGCGCTCCGATATCCGGGTGGAGTTCGGTCTCGATCGCGACGTGAACGAGGCGGCCAACGACATTCGCGACCGGGTCGGCCGCGTGGTGGACCAGCTTCCCGACGACGCGGATCCTCCCGAGATCGCAAAAGTGGACAACGACACCCAGGCGGTCATGTACCTCAATCTCACGTCGGAGCGGATGTCCGGCCTGGAGATCACCGACTACGCGGAGCGCTACCTGGTCGATCGCTTCTCGTCGGTGGCGGGCGTGGCGCGCGTGCGCATCTCGGGGGCGCGCCGGTACGCCATGCGGGTCTGGCTGGACCGCGAGGCGCTGGCCGCGCGAGGGGTCACCGTCTCGGACGTGGAGAGCGCGCTCCGTTCCGAGAACGTGGAACTGCCGGCGGGGCGCCTGGAATCGGTCAGCCGGGAGTTCACACTGCGCACCGACACCGGCTTCACGACGCCGGAGGACTTCCGCCGCCTCACGATCGGGCGGGGCATGGACGGTCAGCCCGTGCGCCTGGGAGACGTGGCGGACGTGCGCATCGGGGCGGAGAACGAGCGGAGTGTCGCGCGCGCGAACACCATACCGGCCGTTTCCCTGGGCATCGAACAGCTCTCCACCGCGAACACCGTGGAGGTCTCGCGGGGAGTGCGCGCGGAGATGGTGCGCGTCAACACGGACCTGCCCGAGGGCATGCGCGTGGAGCTGAACTACGACCGTGCCGAGTACGTGGAGGCCTCCATGCGGGAAGTCGCCAAGGCGCTGTTCTTTGCATTGGTGCTCGTCCTGATTGTCATCTATTTGTTTCTCGGCAACGTGCGGGCCACGATCGTTCCGGCGGTCGTGGTGCCGGTGTCCGTGATCGCCACGTTCCTCGTCATGGGAGTCCTGGGCTACACGATCAACACGCTCACGTTGCTGGGGCTCGTGCTCGCGATCGGGCTGGTCGTGGACGATGCGATCGTGGTGCTGGAGAACATCTACCGGCGCGTCGAGGATGGGCAGCCGCCATTGCTGGCGGCGCTGGAGGGCAGCAAGGAGATCGGGTTCGCGGTGATCGCCACCACGCTGGTGCTGGTGGCGGTGTTCGTGCCGCTCTCGTTCCTCCAGGGCGACGTGGGTCGGCTGTTCAACGAGTTCGGGATCACGTTGGCGGTGGCGGTCGTGTTCTCCAGCCTCGTGGCGCTCACGCTCTCGCCCATGATGTGCTCCAAGCTGTTTCGGCCGCACGTGGGACGCTCCGGCCTGGCGGACCACATTGATCGCTTCTTCCGCCGACTGTCCGGCGCCTACCGCCGCGTTCTGACCTGGGTGGTGCGACGACCGTGGCCGGTGCTGGCGGCATCGGCGCTGGTGGGTGGTGCCGGATTCCTGCTGCTGAACGCGTTGCCGGAGGAGTATTCGCCCACCGAGGACCGCGGCGTGTTCTTCATCACGATGCGGGGTCCCGAGGGCGCCAGCTTTGACTACACGGATCGCTACGCGCGCGAGATGGAAGCCATCCTCATGGAAGAGGTGGAGGTGGGGCCGGTCAAGCGGATCCTCCTGCGTCTCCCGTCCAGCTTCGGTTCCACGGGCCAGGTGAACTCCGCGCGACTCATCGTGATCCTCAAGTCGTGGGGCGAACGCGATGAGAGCGCCACCGAGATCGCCGCGCGCATCCGACAGAAGCTGGGCGAACTGCCGGGCGTTCGCGCGGCGGTGATCACGCCGCAGAGTCTCGGCATCCGGGGCGACGGCAGCCCGGTCAAGATGATTCTGGGCGGACCGGACTACGCGCAGCTCCGGGAGTGGCGGGATCTCCTGCTGACCGCGGCGCGGGAAATGCCGGAACTCGTGGATGTGGACAGCGACTATCAGGAGCGCAAACCGCAGATGAAGGTGAGCGTGGATCAGGATCGCGCGGCGACGCTGGGGGTGTCCCTGGCCAGCGTGGGGCGCACGCTGGAGACCATGCTCGGATCCCGCACGGTCACGACCTACGTGGATCGCGGTCGCGAGTACAACGTGATCCTGCAGGGTGAGGATGCGGATCGGGCCAGCCCGGACGACCTCACGAACCTGTACGTCCGCGGCAACGGGAACCGGATGATCCCCCTGGCGAACCTGGTGACCCTTACGGAGGCCGCGGGCCCCGACGAGTTGTCGAGGTTCGACCGCATGCGGGCGATCACGGTGGACGCCGCGCTGGCGGACGGAGTGAGCCTGGGCGAAGCGGTCGAGAAGCTGTCGGTGCGCGCGCGCGAAGTGCTTCCGGCAACCGCGCGGATCGATTGGGACGGGGCATCGCGCGAGTTCCTGCGATCGGGGAGCAGTCTGGCCCTCACGTTCCTGATGGCGCTGGTGATCGTGTTCCTCGTCCTGGCGGCCCAGTTCGAGAGCTTCGTGCATCCCCTCGTGATCCTGGTGACCGTGCCGCTGGCGCTCACGGGAGCGCTTCTGGGACTGTGGTTCTACGGAGCCAGCGTGAACGTCTTCAGCCAGATCGGAGCCATCCTGTTGATCGGTCTGGCCGCCAAGAACGGGGTGCTGATCGTGGAGTTCGCGAACCAGCTGCGGGATCGCGGCCAGGAGTTCGAAGAAGCGCTGCTGGAGGCATCGACGATTCGCCTGCGACCCATCCTGATGACGAGCGCGTGCACCACGATCGGGGCGCTGCCGCTGTTGCTGGCGTCGGGTGCCGGGGCCGAGAGCCGCCAGCCGATCGGGATCGTGGTGGTCTTCGGGGTGGCGATCTCGGCCGTCCTCACCATGTTCGCGGTGCCGGCGCTGTACGCGGTGATCGCGCGGAAGACCAAGTCGCCGCAGTACGTGAGTCAACTGATCGCCAAGCTCCGGCGGAGCCAGCCGGAAGAGGGGCGACGCCCCGCCGAATCCTGACGCAGACAGGCCCGGTCCTTACGCGACGCGGGCCCGTCTTTCCGTTCCGGTTGACATGAACGCCGGGTAGCGGCCACCATCCGGTGCAAAGTGTCTGGGTCCCCGAATTGCGGTTTCGGGGGATCCCGCGCGCAAAAACGGCCAACCCCGCTGGCGTACACGCCTTGGAGAAGACATGGACAGCGAAAGCAAGTGCCCCGTCATGGGCGGATCTCACCGACACCTTGCAACCGGCAGCACCTCGAATCAGCACTGGTGGCCGAATCAGCTGAACCTGAGAATCCTTCACCAGAACTCCTCCCTGTCGAACCCCGTGGGAGAGGACTTCGACTACGCGAAGGAGTTCCAGACCCTGGACCTGGGGGCCCTCAAGCAGGATCTCCACTCGCTGATGACGGATTCGCAGGACTGGTGGCCGGCGGACTGGGGACACTACGGACCGTTCTTCATTCGCATGGCGTGGCACAGCGCGGGCACCTACCGCATCAGCGACGGCCGCGGCGGTGCCGGTTCCGGCGGCCAGCGCTTCGCTCCGCTGAACAGCTGGCCCGACAACGTGAGCCTGGACAAGGCGCGACGCTTGCTGTGGCCGATCAAGAAAAAATACGGCCGGAAGATCTCCTGGGCCGACCTCATGATCCTGGCCGGCAACTGCGCCATCGAATCGATGGGACTCAAGATGTTCGGGTTCGGCGGCGGGCGCGAGGACATCTGGGAGCCGGAAGAGGACATCTACTGGGGTCCCGAGGACACGTGGCTCGGAGACGAGCGGTACAGCGGCGACCGGGAACTCGAGAACCCGCTCGCGGCCGTGCAGATGGGCCTGATCTACGTGAACCCGGAGGGCCCCAACGGCAACCCGGATCCGCTGGCTTCCGCGCGCGACATCCGTGAGACATTTGCTCGCATGGCGATGAACGACTACGAGACGGTAGCGCTTACCGCGGGCGGACACACGTTCGGCAAGGCCCATGGCGCCGCGGACCCGGGCGAGTACGTGGGTCCCGAGCCGGAGGCGGCGGGGATCGAGCAGCAGGGTCTGGGCTGGGCCAGCAGCTACGGCAGCGGCAGCGGCGGCGACGCGATCAGCAGCGGCCTGGAGGGCGCCTGGACGAACAACCCGGTGAAGTGGGACAACGGCTACTTCGACAACCTGCTCGGCTACGAGTGGGAGCTGACCAAGAGCCCGGCGGGCGCGCAACAGTGGACGCCCAAGGATCCCGCGGCAAAGGTTGTTCCGGACGCTCACGATCCGTCCAGAAAGAACGCGCCGATGATGACCACGGCGGACATGGCCATGAAGATGGACCCGGCCTACGCCAGGATCTCGAAGCACTTCCACGAGAACCCGGACGAGTTCGCGGACGCATTCGCCCGGGCGTGGTTCAAGCTGACACATCGCGACATGGGGCCCATCTCGCGCTACCTGGGCCCGGACGTTCCCGCCGAGGAACTGATTTGGCAGGACCCGGTCCCCGCGCCGCCCCGTGAGGTGATCGGTGAGAAGGACGTCGCCGCGCTCAAGGGCAAGATCCTCGGTTCGGGGTTGTCGATCGGCGAGCTGGTGTCCACGGCTTGGGCTTCGGCGTCCACGTTCCGGGGCAGCGACAAGCGCGGCGGAGCGAACGGCGCGCGGATTCGGCTGGCCCCGCAGAAGGACTGGGAGGTCAACCAGCCGGCCCAACTGGCCAAGGTGTTGAAGACGCTGGAGGGCATCCGGACCGACTTCCAGGGTTCCGGCGGAAAGAAGGTCTCGCTGGCGGACCTGATTGTTCTGGGAGGCTGTGCGGCCGTTGAGAAGGCGGCGAAGGACGCCGGGGTGGCGGTGAAGGTTCCGTTCTCGCCCGGCCGCACGGACGCCTCGCAGGAGCAGACCGACGTGGACTCGTTCGCCGTGCTCGAGCCGACCGCGGACGGATTTCGCAACCACGTCGGCAAGGGACAAACCAGGGACGGTGCGGAGCTGCTGGTCGATCGCGCCAACCTGCTCACGCTGACCGCGCCCGAGATGACCGTGCTCGTGGGCGGCTTGCGGGTCCTGAACGCGAACGTGGGCCAGTCCAAGCTGGGCGTTTTCACCCAGCGGCCCGAGACGCTGACCCAGGACTTCTTCGTGAACCTGCTGGACATGAGCACGGAGTGGAAGGTGTCGTCCCAGTGCGAGCACGTGCTCGAGGGACGGGAGCGTGGCACGGGGAACGTCCGCTGGATGGGCACCACCGTGGACCTGGTCTTCG